>JAGXTJ010000044.1 GCA_018333655.1 Bacillota bacterium
CTTGCCTCTTGCTTCTTGCCTCTTGCCTCTTGCCTCTTGCCTCTTGCCTCTTGCCTCTTGCATCTTGCCTCTTGCCTCTTACTTCTTGCATCTTGCCTCTTGCCTCTTGCCTCTTGCATCTTACTTCTTGCTTCTTGCTTCTTGCCGCAGGCACTTAACCTTGCTCTGGCACATATCATGTGTCGAGATAGGAGCGAAGGTGGTGTGTTCATGAGCAAGTACAGGCGAGTGCGGGCTTACACCGTTTTGCGTAGTCCCGCTGTCACGCGGTTTTTTGTTCGTCTACTGAGCAAGGAGCCAGTGAAGGGTATTGTGGATACAAATTTGTTCATCGGTAGGGCTTATGGCCAGGCTATTACTTTAGCTGGAGGTATTCCAGCTGGTGCTAGCGGCAGCCCAGTTTTCAGAGGTAAAAAGATACTGGGAGCAGTTTCCTATCTACTGGGTGGTGACCCTTTTCTAGTTGGAATTACGCCCCAGGCAGAGATGCTGGCGTTGGCGAGCGAACCCCATGGTCCCACCGGAGCGGCAGGGGCAGAGCAGTTGCCGCAGATAAAATCAAACATAGGCCTGCCTGTTGGCAATGGCTTCACCTCTGATGCGGCTAAGAAGAAGCTTGCTCAGCGCTTTGGGGGCCTGCTTTGTGCGGGGGCAAGTCCCAAATATAGTCGATGTAGTAAGCAGTTCTTTCCAGGAAGTCCAGTAGGTGCAGCTATGATGATCGGCGACCTGCGGCTTGGCTTTATCGGTACTGTCACCTGGGTAAACCAAAGCGAGGTGTTTGCATTTGGGCATCCCTTGCTCTATGCCGGACCCTGCCAGTACCCACTGACCACAGCTACGATAATCACGACTGCCAGGGGGTACTATCCAAACAAACTTGCTGTGCTAGGCGAAGTGGCAGGTACAGTACTGCAAGATAGGGCGGCAGGCATTTACGGACGTTTAGGACAAATGCCGGCCGGGCTGGTAGCTGTGACACTAGAAGTAAGCGATGAGGACAGAAAGGTAACTAAGAAAAATAACGTGCAGGTTATTCATAACGCCGCAGAGCTGCCCTTTCTCGTCTATGTAGCCGCTTTAGAAACCATGGCCCAAGCGATGAATCGCACAGGGCCAGGAACAGCGAATTGGCAGTGGATTATCTACATGGTGGGTTTGGCAGAGCCTGTCGTCTGGAGCACTGTACAGTACAGCTTCTACAATATCGGTTCTGACGTCGCCAGCTCGATTTTTCCTCTGCTAGAAGAGCCACTGCGCATGGGCATGCAGGTAGTTAGCGTTTCTTTGACAGCCAAAGTGGTCATGGCCGAGCAAGTAGAAGAAACGTAGGCAGCAAGGCGCGACACCGCCTTCATCTAGGGGTATAATGAGCCCAAGAGGGGAGGCGGCTCAATGAACAAGAAACCAGATTGGATCAGTGGTATCAGTCATGGAGCAGGAGCAGTTATGTCTGTGGTTGGCCTGTTCTTTCTCACCCGCTCAGCACTGACAGAGGGCACTGTGCGGCATCTCATTTCGTTCTCTATTTTTGGTGGCAGCCTCGTTCTGCTGTATGCGGCCTCCGCTTTCTACCACTTGGTCCCCGCTCGCGAGCGGGTGCATCTGTGGTTGCGGCGCCTTGACCATATGATGGTGTTCGTCCTTATTGCCGGAACATACACTCCGTTTTGTCTGTTAGCCTTGCGGGGAGTATGGGGAACAACCCTGCTCATTGCTGTCTGGTCATTAAGCATAGTGGGTATCGTCCTCAAAGTAGTATGGCTCTTCGCCCCACGCTGGGTGTACACTGGCTTCTACTTACTACTGGGCTGGCTCATTGTCATTGCTGCTGGCCCTCTTTGGCGTGCGTTGCCCCTGCCAGCCCTAGGCTGGCTAGGGCTGGGAGGACTTTTTTACACTGTGGGAGCCTTTATTTACGGCCTGAAGTGGCCAAAACTCATTCCGAATGTTTTCGGATTCCACGAACTATGGCACTTGTTTGTGATGGCAGGTAGTTTCGCCCATTACTGGGCTATTTTCCGATTTCTGCCCGATGTAGGGTAGCGAACTATAGCTAAGTTAACTGTTTGCGGGCATAGTCTTGCAGCCCTTTGCTACCTGCGTTATAGTTAAACACTGTGAGGAAACCACATAAGCCAACCCGTGAGGCCAACCACGTAAACTCCCAATATGAAAGGATGTCGCTCGTGAAACAATCGGAAAACTATTTTCACTTCCTTCTCACTTCTTTTGTCGCCGTCATCATCGTCAGCAACGTTATCTCAGGCAAATTAATCCAACTAGGACCATTAACACTGGCGGGAGCCACAATTTTTTATCCGGTGACCTTCCTTATCACCGATGTTGTCGGTGAGATTTGGGGGAAGGAAAGAGGCTTTAAAGTCATTCTGTGGGGTTTTTATGGCAACTTGCTTTTGCTCCTCGGCAACATCTTTATAATCGCTGCACCTGGTGCCGACGCTTTTCGTCATCAAGCCGCCTTTGAAATCGTGCTCGGAGCTTCGTCGCGCATTATTATCGCCAGCATGTTGGCCTACATGGTAAGTCAGTACCATGATGTATGGGCTTTTGCTTTTTGGAAGTCCAAGACCAAAGGACAACACAAATGGATACGCAATAATTTATCGACCATATCCTCCCAAATTCTTGATACAGCTATCTTTACTATAGTCGCCTTCTACGGTCTCATGCCAAATGAGGTACTTTGGTCTATCGGCCTCACACAGTATGGCGTAAAATTTGTTTTTGCCATTCTCGATACACCTTTCTTCTATTGGGCGACGGCACATCTCGAAGGTGTCGTGCGTCAGGAAGCTCGGCAGGCAGCATAACACCGTGCCAAGTTAGTCATTTTTTCTCGTATCTCTGCGAAAACTAAGCGCGGAGGTGATCGAGATGCATATAACTTACACACTGAAAAACAGTGGCGAGGTTTTGCATGGCTTTTATGACGAGACAACGCGGTTAATGCGCCTAGCCAGCGGTAGGGAACTTGACCTTAGTGCGGACAGTGACCGCAAGGTGGCCAAGAAGCTCTTGTACAACAAAGTTGTAACTATGCCGGATCTTAAAGTGGTTACCCTCGCAGAGCTTGTCAAGGGGTAATCAACAGCGGTGCCGGGCAGGGGTGGGATAGCGAGATGACGGTTCTTCTGATCGAGGGAGTGGTGGCTACAGGTAAGACCACGCTCTTAGCTGAGTTACAGCAAACCACCCCCTGGCGCGAGCGCCCGACGAAACTAGTGCTCTCAGAGCACTATACCGAGAGAGTCCTCGAGTTAACAGGGCCGACGGTGGAATCTCGGCTGGCCTTACTTGGTCGCCATGTCGATATCTGTGAAACCTTGCATCAGATTTGGCGCGCCTCGCGCTTTGGCGACTCCCGTACCCTCGCACCGTTGGTACTGTGTGAGCGCTTTCATCTAACGCACGCGGCACAAGCGAATGACTTTGCGCCTTTTTCCGGTCTCGAACAGAGGCTTGAAAATTGTGGCGCTCTTTTAGTGTTCTTGTACCACCCTAAAGAGCTTCTGCTGGAGCGGATCAAAGCCACTGAAAATAGGCGTAATGACATGTGGCGGCGTTGGCTGCGTTCTCTAGGTACTGACCAGGAGCTCGCCAGTTACTTCATGGCTCTGCAAGAGAAATCTGCAAAATTCTTTGCGGCTAGCACGCTGCCAAAAATAGCTATCGAGGCGCACGGTAAAGAACCGGCCGTCATGGCCGCCGAACTAGCCCTGTTACTCAACGAGTAACTTTAAGTTGTGGCCGCATATAATTGAAACTCGTGGGCAAACTTGGTGTGGAGTATTTAACTAGGAGGTTTGCCCGTGCAGTTGACCCAGAAGGAACGCATGTACTTACAGGACGCCAAGTCGCAAGAGGAACTGTGCATCGCCAAGTACAATCATTACAGCAGTATCGTCCAGAGTCCACAGTTAAAACAGATTTTGCAGTGGGCAGGGCAGCAAGAGACGCATCATCACCAAACTATAAGCGACCTTCTACAGGGCCGCACACCGCAGATGGGCGGGTCAGGCCAGACCACAACGGTGAATCAGATTATTAGTCAATTTGCTACGGGTGCCAGCATGAGTGCAGGGACGCGAGGTCGCACCTCAGGTGGGCAACAAACGCAGGGACAATCCATGATGGCCAGCAATACGCAGTTCACCGGGCAGGGCGGTCTTTCTGACCAGCAAATATGCCAAGATCTCTTGTCCACAGAGAAGGCGGTCTCCGATATGTACGACCACGCTGTCTTTGAAGCCAGTAGTCTGCCGCTGCGTCAAGCCTTTAACCACATTCAAAAAGAGGAACAAGAGCATGCTTTCGCTCTCTTTAAGTACATGGAACAGATGGGTTGGTATCAACCACAATAAGCGTAAATTGAAGAGCAGGGCTACTCCGCATGCGGAGTAGCCCTGCTCTTCATGCCACGGTTCTACTTCTGTCTGGCCTGTCCATGCCTTTGTAATATCAAGACGGTAGCGGGCACGGCAACAAGCTGCAAGGCTAAACCCGGTAAAGCCATGACAAGACTTGCGCCAAAAACTTGTGCGAGCGGTACGGCCCTTAGCCCAAGTAAGGGGAAGACCGCCAAGGTGACTAAGCTAAAGACGAAACGTCCACCTACGAGGGTGAGCAGCAAGCTTGGCACAATATGTAGCTTGAGCTTTGTATAGAGTACGCCTGCCAGCAGGCCGAAGGCTGCAAGCTCAACGCTCATTTGCAGAGCAATGGGCATAGGCGCCATGGGCGGCATGCCGGTGAGCAAAGAACTAAGTAGAGGGGTTGTGGCGCCGACGGTGACACCTAACCAGGGGCCAAGTATAAACCCCGCCAAGAGAACGGGAATGTGCATGGGCAAAAAGACCCTCCCAGTCCAACCTAGAGCGTGAAAGGCAATCGGTAGTACTACACCAATTGCGATCATCAATGCCGCTTTGAGTAGTTCATTTAATGTAACCTTCATGCTTTATTGTTGCTCCTTCCTTAACTAACCTCAGTAACTAGAGCCATTATAGCACGGCTTGACAGTAAACTAGGTTACATTTTTCGCTCTCTAGCGTACTGTGTTCAGCCATGGTATCATTAATCACTAATTTCAAAACGATAATTAACCGATAGGGGCAAGTTCCGCGTGGTTGTACCCCTATCGCTTAGGCTATGTAAGGGGAGGTTGCCAACATGTTTAAAAAGGTACAGAGTAAGGTCGATTATCCCAAACTTGAGGAGAACATTTTAGAGTTCTGGCGCGAGGAAGCTGTCTTTCAAAAGACTCAGGCTCTACGCGAGAATGGTCCTCGCTATGTTTTCTATGAAGGGCCGCCTACCGCGAACGGCAAGCCGCATATCGGACACGCCATGCCTCGTTCGATGAAAGATCTCGTGCCCCGTTACAAGACCATGGAAGGTTTTCATGTGCGCCGCAAAGCCGGCTGGGATACGCATGGCTTGCCAGTGGAGCTTGAAGTAGAGAAGAGACTAGGGCTTAGCGGCAAACAAGACATCGAGAAATTCGGTGTCAAAGAGTTTATTGAGGAATGTCGCGCCAGCGTCTTTATTTATGAAAAAGAGTGGGCCAGAATGACCGAGCGCATGGGCTTTTGGCTAGAATTAGATGACCCCTATGTTACCTACCACAACACCTACATCGAGTCGGTGTGGTGGTCGCTACGGCAAGCCTGGGACAAAGAGCTTCTCTACAAGGGGTTCAAGGTGCTGCCCTACTGCCCTCGTTGTGGTACTTCGCTCTCTAGCCATGAAGTAGCGCAAGGTTACGAGGAAACAGAAGACCCCTCCGTCTTTGTGCGCTTTCCGGTCGTAGGCGAAGAGAATACTGCCTTTCTGGTCTGGACGACGACCCCTTGGACTTTACCTGCTAACGTCGCCCTCGCAGTAGGAGAAGACATCACTTATGCGGTCATCAGGCATGATGGCGCTAGGCTTATATTGGCGGAAAAATGCCTCGGCGTAATCCATGGAGAATACGAAGTGTTAGAAACACGCCGTGGGAGTGAACTCAAAAACACCCGCTATGTTGCTCCCTATGCACTGGCGAGCTTAGCGGGTGAGAATGTGCACTTTGTGGTCAGTGGCGACTTTGTCACCACCACTGACGGTACCGGTATTGTGCACATTGCGCCGGCCTTCGGTGAGGACGACAATCGTCTCGCGCGCCTGCACAATTTGCCCACACCAATCCCCGTTGACGCGGAAGGGCGTTTTAAACCTGAGGTGCAGGAATGGGCTGGGCAATTTGTTAAAGATGCTGATCCACATATCATCGGGCACCTAGAGGAAAAGGGTCGTCTCTACAGGTCTGAAAAGCATGTGCACAACTATCCATTTTGCTGGCGGTGTGACACTCCGCTACTCTACTATGCTCGTAGCTCCTGGTTCATTCGCATGACGGCCATCAAGGAGAGAGTCTTAGAGAACAATCAGACCATCAATTGGTTCCCCGAGCATATTAAAGGGGGGCGTTTCGGTAACTTCTTAGACAACATGGTCGATTGGGCAGTTAGCCGTGAGCGGTACTGGGGAACACCCCTGCCTATTTGGCAGTGCCAGTGCGGGCACCAGCACTGTGTAGGTAGCATCGTCGACCTGTCGGCGAGGGCAGTAAACCTACCCGAGAATCTAGACTTGCACCGGCCCTATATTGACGAGGTGCTACTGTCTTGCGAAAAGTGCGGCGGCGAAATGCAGCGCGTAAGTGAAGTGCTCGACTGTTGGTATGACTCGGGCAGCATGCCCTTTGCGCAGTGGCACTACCCCTTTGAAAACAAGGAGCTTTTTGCGGAGTCCTTCCCCGCGGACTACATTTGCGAGGCAATTGATCAGACTAGAGGCTGGTTCTACACCCTACTAGCCGTCTCGTCCTTTACTTTTGACCAAGCCCCTTACAAGAATGTGGTTGTCACAGAACTGGGGTTAGATGACCAAGGGCAAAAAATGAGCAAATCGAAAGGGAATGTATTTGACCCCTGGAAAGCCTTCGACACCATAGGTGCTGATGGCCTCCGCTGGTTTATTTACACCGTTAATCCGCCGTGGTACACAAAACGTTTTTCACTTGAAAGCATGCAAGAGTGGCAGCGCCGCGTCATGGGCACCTTGTGGAATGTCTACTCCTTCTTTGTGCTCTACGCCAACATTGACGATTTTGACCCCACAAAATACACCGTACCAATTGCCGAGCGCCCGCTTATTGATAGATGGCTCCTTTCGCGTCTTAACACCACAGTTCGCGATGTACGCTCGGCACTCGATGTGTTTAATAGCATGACGGCCACGCGAGCCATCGATGAGTTCATTGACGAGCTCAGCAACTGGTATGTGCGACGCAATCGGCGTCGCTTTTGGAAGGGCGAGATGGATCAAGATAAGATTTCTGCCTACCTCTCCCTCTATGAGACTCTCACCACCTTGACGGCCTTGATGGCTCCGTTTACTCCCTTCCTTACCGAAGAGCTTTATCAAAATTTAGTGCGTTCTGTACAACCAGCGGCGAGGCTAAGTGTACACATGCAGGATTACCCAAAGGTCGACGAATCGCTCATCGATGAAAACTTACAGAGCGAGATGAATCTAGCGCGCGACATCGTCTACCTCGGTCGTGCGGTGCGTAGCAAAAGTAGCGTCAAAGTGCGTCAGCCAGTCTCTACCCTCTACTTTGTTATGCCGCGGGCTACCCTCATGCGGGCGGAGCTGATTGAACTCATTAAAGACGAGCTCAATGTGAAGACAGTTTCACCCGCTAGCGACACCACGCGCTTTGTAAACTACAGTGCCAAGCCTAACTTTAAGCTTCTCGGGCGCCGCTTTGGTAAGGACGTACAGACTCTATCTGCCGTACTGGCCGGCCTCGATGAACAAGCCTTGGCTAGTGCGGTACTAAGCGAAGCACCCCTCTGGGTGGAGCTCAATGGCCAACTCATCAAACTTGAATTAAGCGAATTAGATTTACGCGTGCAGGAGAAAGATGGTTTCTCTGCCGAATCTAGTAGCGGCTTAACCGTTATTATGGACCTGCACTTGACGCCTGAACTGGTGGCCGAAGGGCAGGTGCGAGAAGTCATCAGCAAAGTACAGTCCATGCGCAAAGAGGCGGGGTTTGAAGTCGAAGATAAGATCATCGTCTCTTATACTGGCGACCCTGTCCTCGAAGGGGCCATCAATGAATATCGGCAGTTAATTCTAGACGAAGTCCTGGCGGTAGAGCTGACTAAGCTCCCACTTGCCGCTAGTTTCGTGCAGGCATGGGATATCAATGGTCACCCCATCACCCTTAGCGTTAAAACGGTGTAACCTATAACAGGAAGTCAGGCGAGGTGATTTAGACATGCGAATCTTGCATACGTCAGACTGGCATTTAGGCCGCTCGCTCGAAGGACGTAGCCGCTACCAAGAACAGGTGCAATTCGTCAATGAAGTAGCAGGCATAGCCGAAGACGAAGGGGTGCACATGGTCGTCATTGCTGGCGACGTGTTCGACACCTACAACCCCTCGGCCGAAGCAGAAGAGCTGTATTGTCGGGCCTTAGAGCAGTTAGCTGGACAGGGAAAGCGGTGCGTAGTCGTTGTGGCGGGTAATCATGACAGCCCGGAGCGCTTGGGTGCTATCCGCCCCCTAGCTCTCCGCCATGGAATTCTAATTGCGGGGCGACCCCAGGAAACTCTCGCGACGAGTATTTATGGGCATGGCACCAAGGTAGTGCAGTCCGGACCGGGTTTTGTCGAGGTTGCCTGGCCCGACCTGCCATACTCTGCAGTCGTTTCTCACTTGCCCTATCCGTCTGAGTCTCGCCTAGGGCAACTAATCAGCCCCGTCCTAGAAGAAGGCCAACTGCGCAAGGCCTATGCCGAAATGGTCATCGAGCTACTAGACCGACAGGCCAGTGCTTTTCGTGCGGACACTGTCAATATTGTCGTATCCCACCTCTTGGCCCTAGGCGGGCTACCGAGTGATTCTGAACGCGCCATCGACATCGGGGGCGCGTGTGCTGTGGATTACAAGCGTTTTCCACGCCAAGCCCAGTACATTGCGCTTGGGCACCTGCACCGTCCCCAGCAAATGCGCAGCTCCGGGCCACAAACGTACTATTCTGGTTCACCTTTGGCCTATAGTTTTTCTGAAACCCTCCAGACAAAAGTCGTGTACGTGGTCGACGTCGTTCCCGGCCAGGAAGCAGAGGTTAAAGCTGTCTCTTTAAAATCCGGCATACCTCTCGAACGTTGGCGTTGTCTAAATGGGGTAGAGGAAGCATTGCGGCGCTTAGAGGGTCTAGGTGGTCGACCACTGTGGTTAGAGCTTGAGGTGCATGCCGATAAGTACCTCACTCAGTCCGAAGTTGCCGCGCTGCGACAGGCGCACAGCGGGCTCTTAAACGTGCGTTGTATTGTGCCTTTAGGGGAGGCCGACACGCCCGTAGTGGCCCTGTCAGAGATGTCTGTGGCCGAAGTATTTGCCCGTTTTTACAAACATCGCCTGGCCGGCGCCGTGCCGCGAGATGAGCTTGTCGAGCTTTTTACTGCCCTTGTCCATCAGTCTGCCATGCAGGCGGAAGAGGGAGGGAGCAGCTCATGAGACCGCTAAAGCTATCCTTTTATGGACTCAATAGCTTCAAAGAAGAGCAAGAAATAGATTTCTCCTCGCTCGGCGCTGGCCATGTTTTTGGCATCTTTGGCCCTACGGGTAGCGGAAAGTCGACCATTATTGACGCCATTACCTTGGCTCTCTACGGTAAAGTTGAACGGGCTCCCGACAAAGTACGGGGCATTATAAACAAGAGCCTCACCGAGGCTGGAGCGCGTTTTGACTTTAGTATTGGCAGCGGACCACTCTATAAAGTGTATCGGGTAGAGCGCAAGTATGTCAGTAAAGAGGACTCAATTTCTTGCCGCATGGCGAGGCTCTGCGAGCTATCGTCCTTGGGGAACAAAGTTCTTGCCGACAAGTCTACCCTTGTAGACGGACAAGTAGAAGCCATACTCGGCCTAACGGTAGATGATTTCACACGCGCTGTAGTACTGCCACAAGGAAGGTTTGCCGAGTTCTTGGGTCTCAAAGGCAAGGAGCGTCGCGAGATGCTCGGGCGTATCTTTAATCTTTCTGGCTATGGCGAAAAGTTATATTCTCTGGCCAGTAATCGCGCCAAAGAAGTAGAAGCGCGGGTTATGAACATGCAAAGTGAGCAGCAGGGCCTAGGCAATGCTTCGCGCGAAGCTCTAGGTGTGGCCGAGGCCGAAGTGTCAGTGGCAAAGACCTCTCTCGCTACAGCATTAGAGGCAGTGGTGGCAAGTAGTAAGGCCTGGGCTGAAGCCCAAGTGATTAGAGAGCTGCAAGATAAGATTAGACACGCTCTAGAGCGGCAGGCTGCGCTAGATGCCGAATCGTCGCGCCTAGCAGCTTTGCAGGCGAAGCTAGACCGACTCGCTGCGGCAGAAGTGCTGTGGCCGAGCGCGCTCGCTCTTGACGAGTCCACAGTGACACAAGAAGCCGCCTTAGAGCGTCAGAGCGCGGTAGTAGCCACGCTTGAGGAGGCAGTGGCACAAGAGGCCTCTTCTCTCATAGCCTTGTCGGCTGCCAAAACCGCCCGACAAAGGGATGAACCTCGTATCTTAATGCGACAACATGAACTAAAGCGCGCGGTGGTGCTCACTGAAGAACGACGTGGGCTCACTGCCGCCTTGGCCACGGAACGTCTAGCTCTAAGCGCTGCTGAAACTCGTTTAGAGGTGGCGAAGCAAGAGCTAGCGTCCATCCTGCAAAGAGAGAAGAGAGCGCAAGAATCCCAAGTGGTTCTGCGCCAAGAGATAGCCGGTACAGAGGTGTTGCCCGAGGAAAGAGTTGCACTCGAGTTAGCGCTGCGCACTGAGGCGGCTTGGTTAACGCTCGCCAGTCAGTTAGGCGAGAGGCGAAAAGAAGAACACAGTCGGAGCGGTAGCTTAGAAACAGCCAAGGCTACCCTGAGTCAGGCGCGTCAGAATGTCAGCAGTCTAGAACAAGAGCATGCCTTGGCCAAGGCCTCACTCGACGAGGTGTTGTCTCGCCACTTACCCGAGGTAGGCATGAGTGAGCACGAGGCACACAACAATTATCGACTATCTCTGCAAGACCTCAAGTACAAGGCGGCGGAGGTAGGGCGCATCATCGACAAGCAAGAGACGCTGAATTTAAGTAAGAGTGCCACGGAAACACAACTTCTCGCCATGCAAGAAACAGCCAGCCGTGCCGAGGAGAGGGTGGATTTCTTGCGCAACCTGGTGGCGGAAAACGAAGCCAAGTACAAGGCAGCCAAGGACGCCTGCCTCATTGGTGAGCTAGCAGCACAGGTTTCTCCGGGGGAAAAATGCCCGGTCTGTGGCTCACGTTCCCATCCAGAACTGGGTACTCGCCTGCCCCCGGCAAACTTAGAGCATTTCGCCGCCGCGACTATGGAGTCCACTACCTTGCTGCAAAAGGCTATTGCCGAACAGGGAGCAATCGCGGCTAGGGCCGAGGCTCTGCATGTTGGGCTGGCTGATATCTTGCGGCAAATTGAAGTATTAACTGCTGAACGCCTTGCTCTTTTGAAAGATATGGCAGGGATAAAAAGTTCTTTCCCCGCGGTGTGGAACGCGCTCAGTCTGCCAGAAATTGAGCAAAATATCGCCTTGCTGGCCAAGGACATAGAAAACCGTAGCGAAGAACGCCGCCTCTGGCAGGGTGCGCTAGACAAAGGGCGCCAAGCGGAGAGAGTTTTAGCCGACAAATTGGCGAGGGGCAGGGAGGCTCAAGCGGTGGCCGAGCAGCACGTCGCCGGTTTAGAGACGGAATTCACCTGCCTAGTGGCTAAAGTAATGACTATCGCGAATGAAGAGGCTCTAGCCAAGGACGCACTGCAAAATATCCTTAAGCAGCACCAAATTAGCGACCTTAAGGAGCAGAGAGAGCTTTTGCAGGGCAAGGACCGCAAGCAGAAAGAGTTAAGTGATACTATGAAGCAGCTTGAGGCCAAGCTTTTTGAGCTCGTCGCTCTGCGTCAAAATGGGGAGCAAGTCATGGCTTCTACGCAAGAAGGAGCGGCTGCACTACTCATTTCACTACGGGGACTTACAGAGCGAGAGAGTATGCTAGCTAAAGAATTAGTTTCCCTAGTTGGCGATGCCGACCCCTTGGTGGAAGCAGCGGTAGCGGAAGCTAGCCTAGTGGCGCTGAGAGAAGAGGAGACACAGAGCGAAGATAACCACGCCCTGGTCGTTAGCGTTGTCGCGCAAGCGAAAAATGACCTCGCCAGCGCGACAGAGGCGTTGCGCTTGGCCGATCAGGCTCTCGATAAAGCTAGACTGAGGTTCGCCGAAGCCATGCAGGGTTCTCCCTTCGTTACCCGGTCTGATTTGCACCAGGCCCGCGAAGCCTTGGGTTCACGCGAGGCATGGATGGCTGAGATTAACCTGCACCGAGAGCAGAGGATGCTCCTTGCTAATGACCTCGACGCCTGGCGCGAGGCACTGGCTGGCCGTGCCGTGAGCGAGGCCGCATGGGAGATTGCTCGGCACACTTACCTGCAGGCCGAAGCAACTCGCGATGAGGCAATGCGCCAACTAGGCCAAGCCGAGGCCAAGCTCGCCGACATCAAGACCCGCCACGCCAGGTACATGAACCTAGCAGAGCTTATCGAGGCACAAGCTAAAGAGCGAGATCTAACTATGGAACTAGTGTCTTTACTGCGTGGCAACGCGCTAGTTGAATTTATGGCAGGGGAGCATTTGCAGGCTGTAACGGCTACAGCCACAGAATGGCTACGCACTTTGTCCTCGCATCGCTATGCGCTCGAAGTCGCCCCTGACGGCGGTTTTCTCATTCGAGACGATGGTCAAGGCGGCTTAAGGCGGCCCGTTCATACCCTCTCTGGTGGAGAGACTTTTATCACTTCGCTCGCTCTCGCCCTCGCCTTGTCCATGCAGATCCAGCTGCGGGGGAGATTCCCCCTGGAGTTTTTCTTCTTGGACGAGGGTTTTGGCACTCTAGATGCCGAGCTGTTAGAAACAGTGATGTGCTGTTTAGAGCGCATGCAAGGGCAAAATCTCTCTATTGGCATTATTAGCCATGTACGAGAGTTGGTAGAACGCATTCCCCGCAAAATAATAGTAACCCCCGCCCAACTAGGGGGCAGGGGTTCGCAAGTGCAAGTTATTTAGAGGTAGGGGTGGCAGAGTTTACGCTCTGACTTCGTCGCAAAACAAATCCGGAGTACTCAAGTACCTTTCGCCACCATCAGGAAGCAGAGTAATTATGGTGCTCCCCGCGGGGAGCATTTTTGCTACTTCTATCGCGGCACAGACATTAGTGCCAGACGAAATGCCCACAAAGAGCCCCTCTTCTTGCGCTAAGCGTCGCGTCATGTTGTAGGCGTCTTCGCAAGTCACCGTAACGACTGAATCATAGAGAGTGGTATCAAGGATGACGGGGACAAAACCATCGCCGATGCCTTGCTGTTTGTGGCTCAGAACAGCCCCACCAGAGAGAATGGCGGCATCGCGCGGCTCCACGGCGACAATCTTGATACTTGGGTATTCCTCTTTGAGGCGGAGGCCTGCGCCAGTTATGGTTCCTCCGGTGCCGATGGCCGCTACAAAGGCATCAGGGACGAGAGCACCCAGTTGGCCGATGACTTCTTGAGCGGTAGCAGCATAGTGGATGGCTGGGTTGGCAGGGTTTACAAACTGCCCGGCTAAAACGTAGCGTGGGTCATCTTGCAGTAACTCAGTGACCTTAGCTTCCGCCATGGCAAAAGTCGCCGTGATGTCCTTGCCGACGGGGGTGAGAATAATTTTTGCTCCATAGCTCGCTATGATGCGCCGGCGTTCCTCGCTCATGCAACTAGGCATGACAATAGTGCACTGATAGCCCTTAACGGCGGACACTAAAGCTAGTCCGATGCCCTGGTTCCCCGAAGTGAATTCAATGATGTTGGAGTCCGGCTTAAGCACCCCGCGCCGCTCAAGGTCTTCAATCATACTAAGAGCGGTACGCGCCTTGACACTGCCACCTGGGTTCTGACCTTCAACCTTGACTAAAATGGTTCGTCCTAGGTCTGCCGTTACCTTGTTCAGCCGTACCAAGGGGGTGTTGCCGATTGCTTCTAAGATAGTCTGTGAAATTGCCATCATTAACCTCCATGCTGCTAACGCTTATCCTCGTTTGTAGCTTTTTCGACATCATTTCGCAATATCCTGCTTGTTGACTCTCGCTCGTTAAGGTGATAGTATTCTTGACAAAGCTACGAAGGGGAGCGTAGGTCTTTCGCGCTTAGAGAGCTGGCGGTCGGTGCAAGCCAGTGTGCGGTAGACTTAGAACCCGCCCCAGAGCTGCCGGCGTTGAGCCGTGCCGTGTTTCCGCGTTAAGGGAGCTTGAGTGGGTCGTATTTTGACCAATCAGGGTGGTACCACGGGTGTTTGCCCGTCCCTATTTTAGGGGCGGGCTTTGTAGTTTTCACCCGTCGCCAAATTTAAGTATATCAGGGAGGTATGAACTATGTCAGAAAACAAACTCACCTCGCAAGCAGCCGACTTTTCCGCTTGGTACATCGAGGCCATTCAAAAAGCCGAGCTCATGGATTACGCGCCTGTGCGCGGATGCATCATCTTTAAGCCAGATGGATATGAGCTTTGGGAGCGTATTCAGGCCGGGCTCGACCAACGTTTCAAGGCGACAGGGCACCGCAATGCCTACTTCCCCATGCTTATCCCCGAGAGTTTCTTGCAAAAAGAAAAAGAGCATGTGGAAGGTTTTAATCCTGAACTGCCCTGGGTTACTGAAGCGGGCGGCGAAAAACTCGAAGAAAAACTTGCCCTGCGCCCCACGTCCGAAACGATGATTGGCCACATGTACAGCCGTTGGATTCAAAGCTACAGGGACTTGCCTGTTTTGCTAAATCAATGGGCGAACGTGTTCCGCTGGGAAAAGCGCACCTTGCCCTTTCTCCGCACCTCGGAATTTCTCTGGCAAGAAGGACACACCGCCCACGCTGACGAAGTTGAAGCGCGAGAAGAAACCATGCGCATGCTAGAGACCTACGCCGAGTTTGCCGCGAGCGAAATGGCTATTCCCATGTGGACCGGACAAAAGACACCTTCCGAGCGTTTTGCCGGTGCAGTTGACACCTACTCTATTGAGGGCATGATGAAGGACGGTAAGGCCCTACAGGCGGGCACCTCCCACTTCCTCGGCCAGAACTTTGCCAAAGCTTTCGGCATAGAATTCTTAGATAGAGATAATCTGCGTAAGCATGTTTATACCACGTCGTGGGGTGTCTCTACTCGTTTGATTGGGGCACTCGTCATGGTGCATGGTGACGACAAAGGCCTGGCCCTGCCTCCTAAATTAGCGCCTACGCAAGTCATCATGATTCCCATCGGTCCACCTAAATTACGGGCCAAGGTTATGGAGAAATTTTCGACAGTCTTTAGTGTCCTGCAGGCCGCGAAAATCAGAGTGCGCACCGATGAAAGAGAAGAAACGCCAGGCTGGAAGTTTAACGAATGGGAAATGCGCGGAGTACCCCTGCGCCTAGAGCTAGGACCCCGTGACGTGGACAGTAATCAGTGCGTCTTGGTGCGCCGCGACACCGGTGAGAAACTGAGCGTTAGTCTCGATGATTTACCCGCTACCGTAGAGGCTTTGCTTGCTGCCATTCAGACCCATATGTATGAAAAGGCTTGCGATTTTCGTAGTCAGCACAGTCATCTCCACATTGACAATCTAGAGCAGCTAAAGGCCCATATTGCCGAGGCCGAGGCCAAGGGCAGTCTAGCCGGCTGGGTTCTCGGCGGCTGGTGTGGTAATGATCTTTGTGAGGCGCGTGTGCGTGAAGAGACTAAGTTCACCTCGCGCAACATCCCCTTTATGCCACCCGTACACAAAGAGAAATGCCTTGTCTGCGACGAAAAAGCCACCCACAGTGTATGGATGGCGCGGGCTTACTAAACTGCAATAAAGGGATTGCTGGGTAGAACCAAGCTGTGAGGAGGTCGTCAGCATGATTGGATGCTTGCTGTGGCTCATTCTGTTCGCCATATCGTGGCCCATTGCCCTATTGTTTGTCGTTATCTATCCTCTAGTTTGGCTACTTCTCCTGCCCCTTAGTTTGCTAGGCATGAGCATTGCCGGTATTTTGGCGATTTTACGGGCGATAATTCTTTGGCCACTCAGGTTCTTTTAAGCATCGTCAGCCATACCCCGAGGATGATGAGTGCGCCTCCGAGTAGCATGGTCAAGGTTAGGCGCTCTCCGAGGAGCAAAACAGCCCAGGCGATGGCGAAAACTGGTATCAAGAAGAGTGTAATCGAGGCCTGTGAAGCTTGCACACGTTCTAAGAGATAGAAGTACGCGACCACGGCGACTGAGGTCGGGATGATACTCAAGTAGGCAAGAACGGCCAGATGAGTTCCTGTTAAGGGAGCTAGTGCGGGCCAGCCCTCGAGTAGCGCCGCGGCCAAAATTAGCTGCACAGCCCCTATCGTGGTGGCCCAGGCCACCACGATAGGGGGTTTTTCGTTGCGCAAGATAGCCTTGCTCTGTAGGGTATAGATGCTATACCCTAGGGCAGCACCGACCACTAGTAAGTTGCCGACACTTTCTCCCCAATCCTGCACCCATTGACCATTGGTAATGACCAAGACCACCCCGCCAAAAGCACAGACTAAGCCGGCGACTTTCGACCTCGTAAATTTTTCTCCCAGGAGTAATATAGAGAGCACGGCTGTGAATATGGGGTCTAGGGTGCCAAGCAGGGCCGCACTGCTCGCGCTGGTCAAAGTAAGCCCTAGATTCTGCAAAAAATTATTCACAAAAACACCGACAAAACCAAGGAGCAAGTACGTTTTGTAGCGGCGCTTAAAGGAGAGAACCATCTCTTGCCAAGAATAAACATATGTTGCGTATGTTAGAAGCACCAAGGCTCCGACGCTAAAGCGTAAGGCGGCCAACGTGGTAGGCGGCAAGACATCTAGGAGCAGTTTGGAAAGTGGAAAAACAGTCGACCACAGTAGGGCCGGTGTCAACAAAAGCCATCGCAGTCGAATCTCCCGCTGTTTTTTCAGACGATGCCCTCCTCGCTACCTAGAATCGCCAGACAACTACCATACTATATTAACATAGCGTCATAGATTTGACCCGCAAAAGAAACTCTTTGCGGGTCGTCTGCCTAATCCCTTGGTTTAGCCGAGCATGGAAGCCATGTCGTCAGCGGCATTAGTGATAAGTTTGAGGTTCCAGTGCTGCTGTAAGGCGCTTAAGACCCCTGGCGTAATAAATTCGGGTGGGGTGGGGCCGATGTAGATGTTTTTCACCCCGAGGCTGAAGAGTCCAAGGAGTATGGCTACAGCTTTTTGTTCGTACCAGGATAGCACGATGCTTAGTGGTAGGTCATTGACCCCGCAGCCAAAGGCGTCCGCCAAAGCGGTGGCGATTTTTACTGCGGAACCGCTATTGTTACACTGGCCAAGATCAATATAGCGGGGGATATTCGTGCCTGGCACTACGCCAAAGTCCACATCATTGAAGCGGAATTTGCCGCAGGAGGTGGTAAGGATGACGCAGTCTACAGGCAAGTTGGTGGCTAGGGTGCGGTAGTAGTTACCGCCTGAACCTGGCGCGTCACAACCGGCGATGACAAAGAAGCGACGTATTTTCCCCTCTTTAACAGCGGAGATTATTTCAGGCGCAATAGCCAGCACTGTCTGGTGATGATATCCTGTGGTCAGAGTCTTGTTCGACTCCTGCTTGGCTGCCGGCAGCTCGAGTGCCTTGCTTATCAAGGGGGCAAAATCATCATTCTCGATTTTTTGCACGCCCTCGAGCCCCGTCACGTCGTAAGAGAAAAAGCGAGGGGCATAACTGCCCTTAATGGGCATCAGGCAGTTCGTCGTGCCTAAAATCGCACCGGGGAACTCCTCAAAGACTTTGCGTTGGTCATACCAAGCTTTGCCCACATTTCCTTTGAGGTGAGGGTATTTCTTTAGTTCGGGGTAGCCATGCGCCGGGAGCATTTCAGAGTGCGTGTAGACATTAATACCGGTTCCCTGGCTTTGTTCGAGCAGTTTTTCTAAGGCTAGGTAGTTGTGGCCGGTCACTAGGATGCATTTTCCCTCAATGCGGTCTTGCGACACCACCGCCGGGTTAGGGACACCTAAGCGGTCTAGATGGGCGCGGTCGAGCAGGTCCATGACCTTTACGGTGGCAGTGCCTACTTTGAGAGCCATCTTGACATGGTCGTCCAAATTAAAATTGACATTGGTAAGAGTGGTATAGAGAGCTTCTTGGGTGATAGCGTCTACCTCTGGGTCTGTGTAGCCAAGCTGCTTGGCATGGGTCGCGTAGGCGGCGACACCTTTGAGGCCAAAGATGGTGATGTCTTGTAGGCTGGCGATGTCTTCGTTTTTGCCGCACACGCCAATCTTGGTGCAGCCACCCTTGGGAGTCTGTTGGCATTGATAGCAGAACATGTAGTTTGCCCCTCTCGCAATAATGTTTAACCTCGTTACACAAACATTGTAGCAAAGAGCTGTCATCTTTTACGTGACCAAAATCACAATAAAATATTTTGTCAGCACAAAGTTAAGAGCGCGCTGGCCTTGTGTTAAACGAAGTTAACTACTTACCTAGCGCTACTTGCAGGTATGGCCAGTCAGACATAGAATATATCTTGCAGAGAGACAAGGGGAGGGAACAATATGCCAATTAAGTGGAATGAAACTTTGGCGGTCGGGGTAGCAGAGATAGACAAACAGCATCAAGAAATTTTTAACCGTATGGGGCAGTTGCTCGAAGCCTGCAGTAAAGGTCAAGGCAAGGATGCCGTTAAGCCCATGATCGATTTCTTAGAAGCGTATGTGGGAGAACACTTCCGCGATGAAGAAAAACTGCAAAAGAACTCAGGTTATCCTGGCTACGTTCAGCATAAGGCTCTGCATACGGAGTATCTGCAAAACATAGCTAACCTGCGCCAACAGTTAGCACAGCACGGGCCAACCCTGCCTTTCGTCATTACCGTCAACAAGACGGTAGTGGACTGGCTGACCAGCCATATTAGTAAGGTTGACAAAGAACTGGGCACATATTTGCAGAGTAAGCGATAGGAGGGCATAACTATGGCACTAAAATGGTCGAGTGATCTTTCCGTTGGTGTCGCCGAAGTAGATAATCAACATCAAGAAATCATAGAGCGACTCAATATTTTGATAGACGCCTGTAACAAAGGCAAGGGAAAAGCCGAAGTCGGCAGCCTTATAAATTTTCTTGACGGGTATACAGTGGAACATTTTAAAATGGAGGAAGAGCTGCAGAGAAAGTACGCCTACCCAGACTACACAGCACACAAGAGCGAGCACGATAACTTTCTGCGCACCCTCAATGCTCTCAAAGTACAATTCTCAGAAAGCGGGGCCACCCTGCCGCTGACAATTCAGATCAACCGTACTGTTGTCGCCTGGTTGATCGACCATGTTACCAAGACCGACAAAGCCATGGGGGCCTACCTACGTACTAAACTCTAAACCACCACTTCCCAGCTCTCATGAATTCTCGCCTGCCAGTGAATACTAGCAAGAGAATTGATTGCATGGGAGGTGTTTTTTTGTCTAAGTCTTATGGGCAACTGGTGCGACATCGCGAAAATCAGTCGCTCTTTACCGCGGTAGAGCTATCTATTCTCGCTGCAGAGAGCAGTACGCCGCTCCACTTGCATGCGGAGGGTTTGCGGGGCACAGGCAAGACGACCATACTACGAGCAGCCAGGCAAATCTGCGGAGAGATAGTCAGAGTGAGCGGATGTCTCTACAACTGTGCACCTGAGGCTCCACATTGCCCAGAGCATCGACACATGGGCCAGCAGAGTCTAAAAAGTCTTGGTGTCGAGGTCATTCCCATGCCCTTCTTGGAGATATCACATGGGGCCAAAGTAGCCACCGTCGTTGGTAGCATCGACTTGGCACGCCTCACACGCCAAGAAGGACCACAAGCAGCGTTGCTGCCTGGCACATTGGCCCAAGCACATCGCGGGGTGGTGCTGGTGGACGAGATTAACCGCCTCGTTGACACCAACCCAGAAATTGCCGACGTGTTACTCGATGTGATGGGCACCAAGCCAGGCCGTCTACAAATAGAAGAGGTAGGACTACCCAAAGTTGAGCTGCCGCTAACTGTAACTGTGTGGGCAGCCTCAAATCCAGATGAAGATCCTGGCCCGCTAGACTCCATTCGTCGTCAACTGGCGGATCGCTTCGATTTGTCGGTGGGGGTCAAAGCGCCCTCTGACGCGCAGGCCCTCAGCCAGATTCTGATGCTCTCGCAAAGACTGCCTGGCAGCATGCTAGGAGAGGGCTTACCAACTGCCGAAGAGCGGAAACTTTGGCGAAGAGAGCCCTTCACCAAGACCGATGGTATTGTCATACCGAGTGCGGCCATCGAGTTAGTAGCCAAGCTATACATAGAACGCAACATTGAGAGTGTGCGAGCCGCAGAAGCGATCTTAATCGCGGCGCGCATGCACTGCGCCTATCGGGGAGGGCATGGCGTCGAAAAAGTGGACATCGTGGCCGGCTTGACACTGGCTCTGCGACACCGTGTGCGACCTGAAGTGTTGGCAGATATTGTCGCCGAAATGAACAGCATTCCGCTCACTCTCGCCAAAGAGCAGCAAAAGGCCTTGTCAAACGTAGCTGAACAAGCTGCCAGTCCGCCAAACTTTATGGCGCGCCTGCGCGATGTTTTTAAGTCCGCTAACCCGCATTCTCCAGGTGGGCCTCATGTCTCGCAGTCTAGCGCACCGTACCACGGCGCCTACCGCCATGTAGATATTCCTGGCAGGGTTGGCCCTGTGCACGCGGGTAGCGGGCTTGGCAGCGTGGCTCCTCCCCTTGCTGCCCGCCAACTAGTTGAGATTCCCGGAGTTGAACAAGTGAAGAGCCAGGGAGATTTGCTCCCGTGAAAGACTACTTTGCCTCGTCTCGACAGCTCAGCATGCTGCTAGCGCGCGAGGAGGGTTGTAGAGTGGGTGAGACAGCAGTCGTGAGCACTAAAGTGCACACTCTCGACCCCACAAATCCTGCCACCGTGTTTATTATCACAGGCAGAGACGCCGGCCAGACATTTTACAAACGTGGTCACGCGGGGGAAATCGTGCACATAGACATTTTTCATGCCTTGGCACGTCTTGACCCCCACTCCTTGGCGAAGGCCGCTAGGCAGGGCGTGGCGATGTATCGCCACGCCAAGCTACTGCCTGTGGGCATCAACCTCGCCGACTTCATTGACCTGCAGAGTGGCTTGGGGGGGGGTCGTATCACGGGCAAACTCATCTATGGCCAGCATGGCTCGGACAAGAGGGCGCATGAGAACCACGTTCACCTCACTTTACGTCTCTCTCCCCCAGACTTTGCCCTCGTGTTTTTCGTGGTCGAACAGGTTGAACGAGCTATTCTAAGCCTGGGCAGTGAGCTACGCCAGGTTGAGAGTATTGTGCACGAGACGAGCAAAAATCACGTAAGTTACGACTCCATGGCCTACAGCTCTTACAGTGACTCTTTCTTGCGCGAGCAGAGAAACATGGCGGCGGATGCTACTCTAGACAATTACCAGCATCGTTGCCTAGACATTGCCGATCTGCTAGAGGATGTAGATGACCCGCTCGCTCTCCGAGAGCTATTAATGTTAGCCGCACCTGTCGGCCGCAAGGCGGTGCTAGGACGCCGCAACCTGCCCTACGAGGCTACGAAAAAACTCCTTGGCTACAACTACTGGCGTGAAGAGCAGGGCATGTATGCGCTCACAGAGTCAGGTTATGAGCTGGCCGATTTTCTTAAGCGGTGTGGGCGTCAAATTGAGAGCGACCTCAGGCCACAACTTAGGGTCGGGCGCGGACGAGGGGCTATAGTCGCAGAGAGATGGGGCAGAGAGAAAAAAACCTTCGTGGCAAAGGCAGAGTCAGCTGGTAAAACTCTAGCGCTAGTGCCCACGTTGG
The DNA here is from genome assembly GCA_018333655.1 of Bacillota bacterium. Classification (NCBI taxonomy): domain Bacteria; kingdom Bacillati; phylum Bacillota; species Bacillota bacterium. The sequence goes on from JAGXTJ010000044.1 coordinate 22,017, forward strand.
TGGAGAGCTTGCGTCAAACAGTTCTCGAAGGGCAGAAGTGGCGGGTTAGGGCGCGACATCTCCGCTACGTGAAGCCGCTAGCGCGCGGTCACTGCGATATCTTGCTCTTGCTCGACGCCTCAGCAAGCATGTTGGGACAACGCATGAAAGCCTCTAAAGTTCTGGCCTCGCACCTCTTGCAAGTTACCAGAGACAGGCTAGGGGTGATCTACTTTCAGGAGAACAAAGCAACGCTCGCCGTACCCTTTACCCGTAACCGCTCCCTGCTCAGGGAGGGGCTAGGTCGCATTACTCCTCTAGGTCTAACACCCCTAGCAGAGGGGCTTATGCAGGCGGCCTCATACTTGCAGCAGCACTCGCGCAAACAAGAGTCCCTGCTGGTAGTCATTACCGATGGCATCCCCACTATATCGCAAAAGAGCGGAGACCCTGTGGAGGATGCCATGGAGGTAGCCCGATCTATACGACAAGAGGGAATTAATCTGTGCTGTATTGGACTTTTGCCTAACCAAGAAGTCTTGCGTAAGCTGTGCCAAGTTGCGCAGGGTAGCATGTATATTATTGACGAAATCACGCCAGAGCAGCTGGTGGGCATTGTCCTTACCGAGCGTAGGGCAGTGGTGCGCGAAAAGCAGGAATAACGCTGACCCCCGCTGAAATAAGTACAACAACTTAGATAGCGGGGGGTTTTATCGTGCCCATAAAACTTGTTTTCTTCTCCGTACTTGCCCTTGTCGTGGCCCTATTCGCCCTAGAAAACTCTACCCTTGTGGCGGTGCGATTTCTCGGTTTTACTTTTGCCGAAGTACCATTGGCAGCCGTGATTATCGGTTTATTTACCCTAGGCATCACCGTGGGGGTACTCTTCTCCCTGCCTAAAATACTATTTTGTCGAGGACGCATTCGCGACCTGGAACGCGAACTCGCCCAGCATGCCCCACAGGTGCTTGTGCCCCCTGCAGAACAGCAAAAGGACGCCAAATGATAAATGTATAGATGGGAGAACATTGCTGCACAGGCTAGTGAGACCACTTTAAAGAGTGGGCTTCACCCCTTGGTTGAGAATATTCTTTGGGCGCGTGGTGTGCGCGACCACGCTTCCCTGCAGGCCTTTCTCTATCCTGATTATGGCAACGAGCATGATCCCTTTTTGTTCAGTGACATGGCCATGGCTGTTAAGCGCCTCGAACTGGCGCGCGAGAGAAAAGAAAAAGTCCTCATTCATGGGGATTATGATGCGGATGGGATAACTTCCGCAGCGCTATTGTTCTTGGCACTCACCCAGTTCGGGCTGCGGCCACAAGTCTACATTCCCACTCGCGCCGAGGGCTATGGCCTGCAAAAGGACAGTCTGGCGATGGCCGCAGAGAATGGTATTTCCCTAGTAATAACAGTGGACTGCGGTGTGCAGGCGGTAGAAGAAGCTAAGCTCGCACACAGTCTAGGCCTAGACTTAATTATCACCGACCATCATACTCCGGCCGCAGAACTGCCTGTCGTGCTGGCGCTCATAAACCCGAGGCTCCCCCATTGCACCTACCCCTTCAAGGGTCTGGCGGGTGTAGGTGTCGCCTACAAATTGGCGTGCGCCTTGCTGGGCGAAGAGGCGAGAGCCTACCTTGACTACGTGGCGGTGGGCACTGTCGCCGACGTAGCTCCCTTAGTTGGGGAGAACCGCCTCTATGTCAAGAAAGGCCTAGAAGCGCTGGCGTCTCCACGGCTGTGCTTTCAAGCCCTGATGGAAGTTGCCGCGGTCAAGCCGGCCAGTGTGACTGCGGGAAGTATAGGCTTTATGCTCGCGCCGCGTTTAAATGCCGCTGGTCGTTTGGAAGATGCCGTTCTGCCTCTACAACTATTGCTTACGCAAGACATGGCTAAAGCACAAGCGCTAGCGCGTGAACTTGACGACTTTAATCGCGCCAGACAGCGCCTCGAGGCACAAATCTTAGCGGAGGCTTTAGCCATGGTCGAGGCCAATTCTCCGGCCCTCGTCTTGTATGCCCCCCATTGGTCACCAGGTGTGGTCGGTGTTGTTGCTTCTCGCCTCGTCGAGCGCTTTCATCGACCCGCTATCCTCCTTTGCCAAGACGAAGAGGGTGCCCTGCGTGGCTCTGGCCGCAGTATACCTGGGTTTGACCTTATTGCCGCTCTGCGGCGCTGTGAGCACCTGCTCCTGCGGTGCGGGGGCCATCCTATGGCCGCCGGTCTCTCTTTATCACTTGCGGAGTGGGAGGCTTTTCGTGCCGCCTTCTTGGCCTTAGCGGGTGAAATTCCACCCCACTACTTCATCCCCAAGCTTACGGTTCAAGCGGAGATCTCGCCCGAGGATGTTTCCGAACGCCTGATTGCCGATATCGCCCTCCTAGCACCCTTTGGGGTGGGCAATTCCCAGCCAATTTTTGCCTCGCAACCGATCGTCGTGGCCGACAAGCGGCGAGTCGGCAAAGAAAGCCAGCACCTGCGGTTGCTCCTGGCTAACTCGCGCGGTGGGAACACCGCGGCCGTGATGTTTAATCAGGCTGCCCGCTATGATGAACTGGTCGTTGGCGAGAGGGTGCGCGTAGCCTTTCGCCCTAGTCTCGATGAGTACCAGGGCAAAGCCCAAGTTTCTCTTCACCTGCAAGACTTTGCTGTCGGCAAAGAATGGTGGCTTGTGGACCTGCCCTACATGGCCGATTATCGTTTCGCGCGACTAAGCGCGGCAACCCAGGGCGCGTTCTTTGTTCCCGCACATCTCTTTGTGCCACTGATACTCAAAGTACAAGGGGGAGAAGTCTCTTTGCAACCTGCCCTCAACTTAGACGACCTTGACACGGCCTATGTGGTTACGCCGCGGTGGCGGCGCGAGCCAGAACTCCCACCAGGAAGCAAGACCTATGCGGCTGATAGCGATTTAGTGTATAATGGGAACATGTCGCAGCAGGTCCTAGTGCCTAAAAGGCCTAGCCTGATGCTTTACTATCGTTACCTGGCCACGCGGTCGTCGTTTTCTGTGGGCGACTTTGCGCGAGCCCATTCCCTGCCCTTAGCGGCCGCCCACAGCGTCTGTGCCGCGGCACTACAGATCTTTGCGGAACTTAGCTTGCTAACATATGAACATTACTTGGGGCAAGTCACACTGACCCACTGCCCGGTAGTGGGCACCAAGCAAGAACTCGGGCAATCACCAACTTTTAATGCCTTGCAAGCATGGGAAAAGGAGGCTTTACTGTGATCGACCTCTCCGCCAAAATACGCGCGATACCTGACTTTCCTAAATCTGGCATTCTATTTCGGGACATCACTACCTTGCTGCAGGACGGACCAGCCTTTAGGCAGGCTGTCGACCAATTAGCAGAATTGTGTGCCGGAACAACCTTCGATCTCATTGTTGCCCCCGAGGCACGCGGTTTTATTATGGGCACACCCTTGGCCTATTCACTCGGTAAGGGCTTCATTCCGGTGAGAAAAGCTGGCAAACTGCCGGGCAAGACTAGGCGCGCTTCGTACACCCTAGAGTATGGCGAAGACAACCTCGAGATTCACGAGGATGCCATTTCTCCTGGCATGCGTGTGCTCGTGGTAGATGACCTTCTGGCTACGGGGGGCACGATTCGCTCTACCGTCGACTTAGTCGAGGGTCTCGGTGGCGTTGTGGTCGGCGTGGCCTTTCTGATCGAACTCACAGAACTAAAGGGGCGCGACCTTCTTTCGGGGTACCCCATTCATTCTTTAATCAAGTACTAGCGGCATTCGACAGAGGGGACTTTGCGACAGAGGGGACGCTTTACGACAGATCAGCGACAGAGGGGACGGTTCCTTTTGTCGATAATTCCCGACAAAAGGAACCGTCCCCTCTGTCGCAACGTCCCCTCTGTCGCCTTCCTTCGTCGTAGTTGGGTCTATTTGGGAAAGGAACGGCGAGTAGCTTGGCTCTAGACTACGGTGCATTGACAGACAGAATCAATATGTACAGCCCCGGGGCAGATTTTAGCTTGCTCGCGCGGGCTGTTCAGTTTGCTGACAGTGCTCATGTTGGGCAGAAGCGTGAGTCTGGTGAGGACTATATCTCTCACCCCTTGGCGGTAGCCTTAATCTTGGCTGATATACAGCTCGATATGGAGAGCATCTGCGCTGCCATTTTACATGATGTAGTTGAGGATACCAATGTTAGTCTTTCTGATGTGGCGGAGAAATTTGGCCCGCGCGTCGCCAAGCTTGTCGACGGCGTGACCAAGTTAGGTCGCCTCGAGTTTAAGAACCGACAGGAGCAGCAGGCCGAAAATTTGCGCAAAATGCTCCTAGCCATGTCCGAAGATGTGCGGGTAATCTTGATTAAGTTGGCCGACAGACTGCACAATATGCGCACGCTTAAATTTCGTCCCCCCCAGCGGCAAAAGCCGACCGCCAAAGAGACGCTCGACATTTATGCGCCACTCGCTCATCGCCTCGGCATCAGTCGCATGCAGTGGGAGCTAGAAGACCTTGCCTTTCGCTACCTAGAGCCCGCGGCTTACGAGGATGTAGCGGAGCGCGTAGCCACCAAGCGGCAGGATAGAGAGCAAGTGATTAACCGCGCTCGCGCCACCCTACAGCAGCATTTGCGCGAGGTGGATATTGTCGCCGAGATACAGGGGCGGCCAAAACACTTTTACAGCATCTACCGCAAAATGCAGTCCGGCAAGAGCTTTGAAGAAATTTACGACTTAGTAGCCATGCGGGTCATTGTGGACTCCGTAAAAGACTGCTACGGTGTGCTTGGCATCATCCACAGCATTTGGCGACCTATTCCTGGTCGTTTCAAGGATTTTATCGCGACGCCTAAGCCTAACATGTACCAAAGTCTCCACACCACCATAGTGGGAGAGCAGGGCACGCCGCTGGAGCTCCAGATTAGGACACAGGAGATGCATCGCATCGCCGAACACGGTGTGGCTGCCCACTGGGCCTACAAAGAGGGTAGTAAGCCGGAGAGGGAGCTATCGACCAAGTTGGCATGGCTGCGCTCACTTATTGAATGGCAAAAAGATTTAGTGGACCCCGAAGAGTTCGTTGAAGGACTCAAGATTGACCTTTTTACAGATGAAGTCTTCGTTTTTACGCCTAAGGGCGATGTTGTGGATTTACCTGTAGGTTCGATCCCCATAGATTTTGCCTACCGTGTACATACCAATATCGGGCATCGCTGTGTAGGGGCTAAGGTAAACGGTCGTATCGTGCCCCTAACCTACGAGCTCAAAACGGGCGATATCGTGGAGATCGTGACTACCAAGCAAGCCAACGGACCGAGTCGCGACTGGATTAAGCTGGTGCGCACCCCGGGGGCACGCAGCCGCATACGCCAATGGTTCAAAAAAGAGCAGAAAGCGGAGAATGTCGAGCGTGGCGGCGAGCTACTCACCAAGGAGGTGCGGCGACAGAATTACCCTCCAGAGGAAGTTCTGTTGGACAAGTATTTGAGCGATATCGCCGCCCAGCAAAACTACATTTCTGTAGATGACATGCTGGCTAATCTCGGTCATGGCGGTGTCAGTGCCATGCACATCGCCAATAAACTCATCGCCAAGTACCTTAAAGATAGAGGCCCGGTAGCCTTAGAGCCTGTCTCGATGGTTGAGCTGACCAAGCAGCCCTTCGCCGCGGTGGAAGTGCAGGTCGTTGGTCTAGATAACGCCCTAGTTAAATTTGCACGTTGCTGCAGCCCTTTGCCGGGCGACGAAATCATTGGTTTTGTGACGCGCGGGCGAGGGGTATCGGTGCATACTAGTAACTGTCCAAATGTGCCTAGTCTGCAGCGCGAGAGCGAACGACTGATTAACGTCGCCTGGGGTTCTCGCACCCAGGCGTCCTACCAGGTTCGCATAGAGTTTGTGGGCATGGATCGTCCGGGGCTCTTGCAGGATGTTATTCAGGCGCTGGCTGAGATAAAGACGAACATTACGTCGCTAAAGGCGCGCACTACCAAAGATCAAGAAGCACATTTTAACTTTTCCATTGTCGTTCGTGATTTAGCGCATTGCGAGAGAGTCTTAGCCAAGCTACACAAAATTCGGGATGCTCTTAGCGTTAAGCGTGCTACCAGTATCTTGACTAAAGGAGACGATGTCGGTGCGGGCGGTGGTACAGCGAGTAACAAGGGCTAGAGTACTGGTCAATGGGGAACTAAGCGGTGAAATTGCCGCTGGCTTGGTCGTACTGCTTGGTGTAGGCGTGAACGATACCGGGAGTGATGTCGCCTACTTGATAGAAAAAATTGCGGGACTTAGGGTGTTTGCCGATCAGGCTGGCAAAATGAATCTCAGCTTGGCAGAGATTCAAGGTGAGGTCTTGGCAGTTTCTCAATTCACTTTGCACGGCGATTGTCGCCGCGGCAAGCGACCGAGTTTTGACGGTGCGGCTCGCCCCGAAGTTGCCATACCCTTGTACAATGAATTTGTCGCGGGGCTTCGGGCCCGGGGCATCGTGGTAGCCACGGGTTCTTTTGGTGCCATGATGCAGGTCGAGCTTGTCAATGACGGCCCTGTAACCATCTTACTAGACAGCGAAAAAGTTTTTTAGGGGAGGGAATCATAGTGAAGATTGAGAGTTTGGCTTTGGGCAAGCTGCAGACTAATGCCTATTTTCTCCTGCATGAGGGTAAGGCAGCGGTAATAGACCCTGCCGGGGACAGTGACCTGTGCCTTGCTTACCTGAGCGAAGAGGGAGCAGTTCTTGACAGCATCTACTTTACTCATGGTCATGCCGATCATGTCGCCGCCGCTATGGAGTTAAAGCGTGCTACAGGTGCACGCATTTATGGACACAGCGCCGATTCATACTTACTGGGTCGAGTTAATGACGAAGTAGCTATGTACTTAGGCTTAAAAGAGATTATTACGCTTGATGTAGAGCTAATCCCCGAAAGCAGTATCGACATTGCCGGATCAAACTTCACTGTGCTGGCAACACCTGGGCACACGCCGGGTTCGGTTTGCTACTATAGCGCCTCACTCAAGGTCTTGTTCTCCGGAGACACTCTTTTCGCGAAGAGTATCGGTAGGTCGGACTTATTGGGTGGCAATGCGCAAGTACTCAGGCAGTCTCTGCTACGCCTTAAGGAATTGCCAGATGATACGCTAGTCTTGCCAGGGCATGGTCCTAGCACCACTATCGCGGAGGAGAAGGTGCATAATCGCCTTTGGTGAAGAAACTATACGGTTCACTAGTCGGCGTTCGGCCAGGTAAATTGGCCGACCACATGCTAGCATTAGGCTTCGCACCGCGCGAGGTAGTTCATCGCCTGTGCCTAGAGCGCGAGGTAGACCCTTTGCGGGCCAAACTCTTAGTTGAAGTGGCCTTGTTGCAGCGCGAACTGCTTGCGCCCTTTGCCGCTACGCAGGACCTTGTCTCTCTCTACATAGGCATTCCCTTTTGTCCTTCACGTTGTGCCTACTGCAGTTTTGCCTCCCACAGCCTCGACAAGTATCGTCGTGCTGAGCTCGAGAGGTACTGTGAGGGCCTAGTACATGAAATTTCGTCTCTTGGCACACAGCTCCGCCAGCTAGGTCTCAAAGTCGCTACCTGCTACATTGGCGGTGGCACACCAACCACACTTGCACCTAGAGAGCTGTCAAGCTTGCTTGCGGCTGTGCGGGCACTACCGCTGTGGGAGTCTGCTTTTGAGCTGACTGTAGAAGCGGGGCGCGCCGACACCATGGAGGCAGAGAAGCTCGATATACTACCGCGAGACATTCGTCTCGCCATAAACCCCCAGAGCATGCATGACGCAACTCTCACGGCCATTGGGCGCTCTCATACGGTAGAGCAAGTGCGCGAAAAGTACGCCTTGGCCCGAACTATGGGCTTTGACAATATCAACATGGACCTTATCGTCGGCCTGCCCGGGGAAGATGCCCAAGCCGTCAGGTACAGCATGGCCGAGGTGCTCGACCTCGCTCCCGATAGTGTCACTTTGCACATGTTCTCGAGGAAGCGCGCTTCACGTTTTGGTGGAGGCGAAGTTTGGCAGACGATGGATGACACCGAGGCCTACATGGCGAGTGACCTAACGACAGAGATGCTGCGCCAGAGGGGGCTCCGGCCCTACTATCTCTATCGCCAGCGTGCGATTTTAGCAGGACTTGAAAACATCGGCTGGGCTAGGCCAGGCAAGGAATGTCTTTACAACATGCTAATTATCGGCGAGAGCCAGACGATTATCGGCGTGGGCGCTGGGGCCACCAGCATCTTTCCCTTAAAGACCACCGAGTGGGAACGTCACGCCAACCCTAAAGATGCTAAAATGTACTTAGATCGCCTGCCCCAACTAGTGGCAGAAAAGGGCAGACTACTAAGTGAGTGGAGGAGTAAATTATGAAATTGCCTCGTTCCCGCACGGGAGAGCTCTCCTTGGCGCAAGTTGGCAAAGAAGTTCATCTCTCTGGTTGGGTTGCTAAGCGGCGCGACCTCGGCGGTCTTATATTCGCAGACCTGAGGGACATTGGCGGTATTGTGCAGTTAGTTTTTGACCCCCAAGGCGAACAAGTTTTTCGTCAGGCCGAGACTTTGCGCAGTGAATTCGTCATCGAAGTGGTGGGAACCGTGCAAAAACGGCCTCCTGAGGGCATCAATCGGCACTTAGCCTCTGGCGAAATCGAAGTGTTCGTCACAGAGCTCATCATTCACAACGCGGCCAAAACTACTCCCTTTTATATTCAGCCGGATATCAAGGTGGACGAGGGCCTGCGCCTTAAGTATCGCTATCTAGATTTACGACGACCTGAAATGCAGGCCAGTCTCATTTTACGCCACAAAGTAGCGCAAACAGTGCGTAATTTCTTAGATAGCCAGGGCTTCTTAGAGGTAGAGACGCCCATGTTAACGCGTTCCACCCCTGAGGGAGCGCGCGACTACATCGTGCCTAGCCGCGTCAGTCCGGGTGAATTTTACGCCTTGCCACAATCACCCCAAATATTTAAGCAGCTGCTCATGGTGGCAGGGCTAGACCGTTATTTTCAGCTAGCGCGCTGCTTCCGCGACGAAGACTTGCGCGCTGACCGTCAGCCCGAGTTTACCCAAGTAGACTTAGAAATGTCTTTCGTCGACGAAGAAGACATACATTCTCTCACCGAAGACATGATGCGCGACATCTGCACCAGGACTCTCGGCATTAATGGTGCCAGCCTCGAGTTCCCCCGACTCACCTACGACGAGGCGCTAGAGCGCTATGGCTCAGACAAACCAGATTTACGCTACGAGCTACCAATTGTCGATGTCACGGCGCTCTTCGCCCATACAGAGTTTAAAGTTTTCGCCGAAGCCGCGAAGAGCGGCACAATCCGTGCTATTAATGCCAAGGGCTGCGCGAATTACAGCCGCAAAGACATAGACGAGCTCACGCAATTCGTAGCAAAATTCGGCGCCAGGGGACTAGCTTACATGGCGCTAGATGAGAACGGGCCACGGTCATCCTTCGCCAAATTTCTAACCTCCGAGCAAGTAGCTGCGCTTGTCGCCGCCCTAGCAGGGGAAAAAGGAGACCTCCTGCTCTTTGTGGCCGATAAGAAGAAGACGGCCCTCAGTGCCCTAGGTGCCTTGCGGCAGCACTTAGCCGACCGACTGGGCCTTAAGACCCCTGGCCTGCTTAAGTTTCTCTGGGTAGTCAACTTCCCTCTCCTTGAATTTGACGAGGCCAGCAATCGCTACATCGCCTGCCATCACCCCTTTACTTCTCCACTGCCTGAGGACGAAGAAAAAATGAGCTCGCACCCCGGTGAAGTGCGAGCGAGAGCCTATGATCTGGTGTTAAACGGTGTAGAACTAGGTGGGGGCAGCATTCGTATCCATCGCCGCGAACTGCAGGAGAAAATGTTTCAGTGCCTAGGTCTTTCTAGCGAAGAGTCCCAGGACAAATTTGGCTTCTTGCTGGAGGCCTTTGAGTATGGTACACCGCCCCACGGCGGCATTGCCCTAGGCTTAGATCGCTTAGTAATGCTGTTATCTGGCAGAGACAGCATTCGCGACTGCATTGCCTTCCCTAAGACCACGGCCGCGCAGGACCTGATGACCAATGCACCTAATGTTGTGCCGGAAAGTCTACTGCAGGAGCTTAAACTAAGGTCTCGGTAAGAGCAACTTTAGATTTTTTTAATCGGCAAGGTGCCGAGCTTGTGAATGACATCGTGCAAGAAATTTGAACCGCGAGAGATGAGCAGCCCAGATACCAAGTAGTCAACGAAGGGATAAACCGTAGGCACAGAAAGCTGTTGCAGTAAACCTACCCGCGTGCTGAAACAAAGAACAATGCCGACCAGCATCGAGGTAGCTTGCGCTAGGTTGCCTTTAATTGCGGGCACAGCACCCTTGAGAACCGTCGTTACTTGTTCAACGACAATCGCCAAGAGGACAATCGTTGCCGACCATTCCATATACCCACCTCTTTCTCTGTACTTGTGTAGCCTTGTTGCTACAAGATATGCGGCAGATGGAAGATTGTGAGGCACGAAATATCCTTGCAAAGACAAGCTAGCGCATGCTAAGATAAGGGCAAGAAAATAAATTTTAGTTTGCCCTGCGATGTGCGTGAGCTCTATGAGTTTTGTTCCTAACACCAACAAAACGGGAAGTTAAGTCTTGTACCAAGTGGCAGCCGCTTGTTCGGATTCGCGCGGTACAAAGACAAACCTCCCACCTGCGGAGAGCAGGTTCAAAACGAGAGGGCCACGGCATGGCGGGGGAAGAAATAAACCACAATCCAATGCGGACTGTGGTCTTTCTATTTTTCGTGCTGGTTTAATTGGTGACCACCTTTAGGCGTCTTGGAGAGGCAAAAAACAGCCACCAGAAAAAGGTCGAGAGTACATAGCAAAACAACATGATTTGTATGGCCGCGGGGTAGCCGGAAAAGGCCCCTGCCGAAGTAATAACTAGGCCCGCGCTGTAGGTGGCGACGGCTCGGGTTCCACTCATCACCATGTTGTTAATGCCATTGGCGGTCGCTCTAAACTGCGGCGATATATGAGAGACAAAGAAATTAGTCTCGAGAGGAAGAGACATTTGCATAAAAGCACTGCGTAGCATAAATAAACCGCCTGCCACAGGGAAGCTAGTTACGGACGAAATACCAAAGAGCAGGGGCAGGGAGATGATGCGCGTGAAGATAATGGCGGGGACAGGCTGCCACTTGGCGGCGAGAGAAGGGGCGATGGCCGTGGCTACGAGTACCGTCATTTGTGTCAGGCTCATCAGCGTACCTAGTTGTGCCGGCGAGGCGGCAAAAGTACGGCGGAAAAATGGCGTGGCAAAGGGCATGAAGTGGGCAGCCCCAAGAGCAATAAAGCCAGCGCAGACCATGTAGCGCCAGAGAAACCCGAGGTCGCGCGCGGCAGGCAGTACCCACTTGCTTCTGGCGTGGGTCTTCGCTTCACTCTCCGTCTCCACAATCCGCCAGAGAAACACACAGGCGTAGGCCATGAGCAGCACGGCCAGTACAAAAGTAGTACGAAACAGGCTGATTTCACCCAGAGCAGGCCAAAGTTTGCTTGCCACCCGAGGCAAGGCACCCCCGAGCATGTTACCCAGGATGCCAGCGCCGAGCATGCCCATGGCGCCCAAGCTAAAGGCATGCACTCTGTTCTCTGCGGTGGTGTTCTCGGCCACAAAGGGGGCGTAAGAGGCCATAAATAGCATGACAAAGGCACCTTCTGCGAAATGCAAAAGGCGCAAAAAAGGTACGTTAAAAGTTGAGGCCCGCAGCACCGTGATAACCACCATGGCACAAGCTCCAATGATAAAGCTGCGCTTACGGCCGATGCGGTCCGCTACAAGGCCAGCGGGTATGGCGGTGATGGCGCTGCCAAAAGTGCCTAGCGCGAATAAACCGCCCATGACTTGCTCATCGAGGCCACCTGCCAGTAGGTATAAAGGAAAGAGCAGTCCAAACATGGCCGCTCCAAGTTGCCAAAGGCCATAATGCCAGAGAAGTGTGCGTATATTCGTGTTGTAGGAGCGGTAATGTTTGCGGTATTCCAGCCAGATGCCCACTCGCTTCCCCCCAGACCCGCTAACTATACCACAATGCTAAAATTTCGACAACCGGGGGATTATGTCTGGCAGTAACGCTCCAGTAACTTTTCGGCAACATTGCGCTTAATGAGGGTGCCGGGACCAGCAATGCAACCCCCCTCACAGGCCATGCCCTCGAGAAAAGTGGCCCCCAGTCGGCCAGCCTTGGCGTCTTTCAAAGCCGCCTGGGCTTCTTCTAGCCCATTGGCCACGCGAGCCGTCACACCAGAGTTCTCATCAAGTTTTGCCAGTACAGCCTTGCTGAGTCCGCCCACTTTGGCGAAACCGCGCCCTAAGGCATTGGCTTGATCGAGCTCGCCGCCCGTGGTAATGGCGGCTATATTAATCTCCTTGGCGACAAAAATACAACCTAATTCTTCAAAAGTCAGCACGGCGTCTACCGCCCTTAGGTTTGCGGCCTCGTTCTTCTTAGCGATGCATGGCCCAATAAACACGGTCACCGCCTGTGGGTCGAGGGCCTTAATCTGTGCCGCCTGCTGTGCCATGGGAGACGGGGTATGAGAGATGCGATCGGCTAAGTCAGGGTACTGCGACTTAACCATAGCGACAAAACTTGGGCAACAGGACGAGGTGACAAAGTCAGCGCCTTGTTCTAAGCGGTCTTTTACTTCCATCGCTTCGTGGCGGGCTACTTCGTCTGCGCACTTGGCGACCTCATGCACCGCCGTGAAGCCAAGCTCTAAAAGAGCCGCACGTAGTGCACCCGGTGTCGCTTTCGGCCCAAATTGCCCCACAAAGGAAGGCGCAATTAAGGCATGTTTGTTTTGCGGGCTTTGTGTGAGCAGGGTAATCACCTGTGCTACTTGCGTATAATCAGCGATAGAGCCAAAAGGGCATGAAGGAATGCAGGCCGCGCAGTTAACACAGGTTTCGCAGTCTATGACCGCGGCATTGTTTTGATCGCGCGTAATGGCTTTGGCAGCACAGGCTTGCTCACAGGGGCGGGTAACTTGGATGATGGCGCGAAAGGGGCAATTTCGTTCGCAGAGCCCGCATTCCACGCAACGGTTGCGGTCGATGTAGGCGCGATTATGGACGATCGTAATCGCATCCTTCGGGCAGACTACGCAGCAATGGTGCGCGACGCAGTTGCGGCAGGCGTCCGTGATGACGTATTTCTCAAAGGGGCAGCGATCACAAGCTGCTGCTATCATCTCAAGGGTGCACTTGCTGGGGCGGGTCGCTTTTTCTAGAGTGAGTTTGGCCATCTCTCCTAAAGTGGTATGCTTGGTCACCTCGTAGGGAGTAAGCCCTAATATGACCCGCAATCTCTCTTTGAGAATGGCTCTTTCCTTGTGTTCGCAGCACCGATAGCGCATGGTTTGTTCCGCAATTAGGTTGTCTGGGTAGTCGTCAATTTCTTCAACTAGCCGACCTCGCCAAGTCATATCCGCAACCGCCGTGTAGAGTTGGCGGCGTATCCGTATCATCTCTGAGTTGTGGCTAGCCATTAAGAGCACCTCTATCTCTGTCCAAAATGTTTGTTAAGAAGTACCAGCAAACTCTCGGGAGTGACGCGGGAATGTAACACGCCATTGACTTTGACATTAGGCCCCGCGCCGCAGTTGTTTAAGCAATGGGTGTAGCGTAACTCCACCATTTGTCGGTGGGCTACGGGTAGAGTCTCGATAGTCGCCACTAAGTCTGGCGAACCTTTCATATGGCAGGCGGTTCCGACGCAAAATTCTAGTGTTAGTACTTTCATAATTGCCTCCTAGAAGTAAGAGATTTCCGTGCGAATAGAGCGCTTTCTCAGAAAATCTACCAGTCGAGTGATGATGTACTGGCGCGGTGCTAGTTGCATTAGTTCCTCGATATTGGCATGGGCTTGATTAAAGCTTTTCCCCACCAGAAAGTGTACTTCTTCAGCGTTCCATAATTCCTTAGCTAGTAGCGTGGCACCGTCCTGACTTCTGGGAAAGAAGCCACCGTCTTGCACTCCCCGCAAGAGCTCGTAGCAGCGATTAAGTGTCAGGACACCTTCCGTTACTAGATCAATACCCGACATGTTAGCAATGGGAGGAACACGGGGGTCGACATATTCGAGGCTGGTTTCTAGCTCGGCGCCGGTTATTCGAGAGACAATGCTCGCGCTCGTGCCGCCACAGACAATCTTTTTGTAGGTAGTAAGCGACATTAAGGCGCGCACCATCTCGTCATCCCTCTTAGGGTCAAGAGGCGGCCCCGTGAAAACAGCTACCCCACGTGGTGGCCTGATACGCAAGACAACTGCTGTGCAGTCATCACCAAATTTTTGGTGGTAGCAGCTTGAGGATAGACCAATAATAAAATCAGCCATGTCTTCTGCCTGCGGCCAGGTAGTGCAGGGCGAGGTGAGAAAGTGCAGCAGGCCATCCTCACCTAAGCCTAGGTCAAAGGCCTCACCTACGCCGGCATGTATAACGCCATCGCTGACCATCAGCAACATGTCTCCCTCTTGGAGTTGAAACGTGGACTCAAGTATTCTTTTTCCGTGAATAATCCGAGCTTTGCGCTCTAAGGGGATAACAAGATCTTTTCTAAAGAGATGAACGGGTGGCGAGTCGTATTCATAAAGCATGGCTTTGCCATCATGCTGCACTTGCAGGATACTGAGCGTTGCATAGGCTAGCCCCCGCACGCGGCAGACTGGTAAAGTATCGGCAATCGTCGCTATCACATGCTCGAGAGGGACAGCTCGCTGTAGCAAGCCGCTGGCAATTTTTGTGGTGAGGGTGGACATAATGTTGGCTTTTACGCCGCTCCCTAAGCCATCAGAAAGGATGACCGTGGTTTGTCCTGGTGTGCGCACCACTTGCACGGCGTCACCGCAGAGCTCTTCTTTGTACTTGCTGTTTCTGGCTACCCCTATATCCGCGGTGAGTCTCATTTGGCCGCACCACTCTCATCCGCCAGGCTAGTAATCAGGTCAAGTAGGGTGGCCTTAGTCTCCGCAGTAGCCTCACCAAGGAGCCCCGCAATTTCTTGCGCCAACTTCATTTGGTTGCGAATCACCGCTGTGGCACGCTGAATGGTCTCTTGGTGCTTGCCCTCTAACTCTTTTTTGCGTTGCTCTTCATCGGTGACATCGGTGACTATGCCGACAATTAAGTTGTACTCGGGCAGCGCGTAGATTACTTGGCGGGTAGTGAGCTGCAGCTTGTCGTACTCGACGCGCCGATACAGTACTTGGCCGTTCATGGCCACGTGGACAAAGTCGCTAGGGTCGAGAAAGTCGGCGAGGTGGGCGCCCTTGGTCGGTTTGCCGCAGGGGTTAAACATGCGTTCCGCCTCAGCATTGAACTGGTGTATGGTGATGTCGCTGTTGACGATGACTACGCCATTAGGCGAGGAGTCTACCACCAAGTGCGACAAGGACTCAAACTTGGCGCGCATAAAAGGAACACACATTTCTAGTTCAGCGAAACCCTGCAGCGTGGCCACGGCCTTCTCGCGGCAGGTGTGGTAGCCGCAGCCTCCGCAGTTGCGCTCATCTTCTATGCTGTCCTTGCCAATTTGTAGCAACACAGCCCGAATTTCTTCTTCGGTGACTATGCGCGCACTTGGCAGGCGCGGGGTGAAGATATAAGGCCTTACTTCCCAGTGTAGCGGACCATGTCCCTGTGTCTCGGCCACTTCGCTAGCGCAGTAAAGTTCGTGGTAGCGTTCCACGGCATCTCGTCGTGCCATCGCGCCAGTAGTACAGGGCATCTCGGTTCCGCCAACGCAGCCTTCGCGGCAGGCTAAGGCCTCGACAAAAGACGGTTTCAAAATCCCCGAGGCTAAGTCTCTAAAGGTCTCTAAACAGCTTTCGAGGCCCGAAATACTGATGGTTCGGCGTGCTGGGGGTGTAGAGAGGCCACTCGCTTCGAGAATGCCACGGCTGAGCGGGTATAGACGCGGTGCTCTTGGCCACAAATCGCTTGGCACCGGTTCTAGCCGCGCAGGGTCAATACTGGCCAGCTGCCAACATTCCTCAAGTTGCTTAAAAGTGATAGCGAGGTCTATAGTTGCACCCTCGAACTTCCGCGCTGCTTCGGCCAGTTTGCCTGAGCAGGGGCCAATGAAGACCACTTTAGCCTCTCCGTATCTCTGTTTTAACTTCTCACCGTGCAAGATCATGGGGGAGACAGTGGCCGCCAAATTTGGGATAAGCTCTGGGTAGTACATTTCAACTAAATTAACCACCACCGGGCAGCAGGAAGAGATAAGAAAGTCATGCTTTAGGGAGGCCACAGCGCCTTGGTAATGACGCGCCACCGCGGCGGCAGCGTAGGAAGTCTCTTCGACATGGGAAAAACCCAAGGCCTTTATTCCGGCTATGATTTGCCGTGGGTCGAGATGGGGGAAAGCGGCAGGGAAGGAGGGGGCCAGACTGGCCACCATGGCCACCCTGTCTTGTTGCCAAGTGGCCAGCGCATGGGCTTGACTTGTAACGGCCTTGGCCTTTTGCGGACAAACCGTGACGCACAAACCGCAGGTAATGCACCGCTCAGCCACAACTTGCGCCTGTCCGTTGCGCAGGCTAATGGCCTTGACGGGGCAAACGCGAATACAGCGGTGACAATCCTTGCACTTTGCCCTTAAAGAGGTTATAACGGTCATCGCTTTCTCACCGCCGCTAAGAAAACCTCATCCACATTGTCCATGTTGACGCGCCTAACAATCTCACCGTTAATGCGTAGCACGACACCTTCCGTGCAATGTTCTTGACAGAAGGAGGCTTTTAATCTAATTTGTATTTCACTGCCATGCTCATTGATCAATTGCTTGAGTCTGTTGATGACAAAGTGGGCACCCTTAAGGTGGCATCCACTGCCGATACAAACCTGAATCTCCATGACAGCCATCACCCTTCGTTTGTGATATTAATAACAAAGCTTTAAATATATTGTGCCACGTTTCACAAACTGCGTCAATCGCCCGGCAAAGAGTCGCATAAGTAAGTCTATTGGTCATAATGAGGTAAAATTTGACCCCACAAGGGTGCGGTTGTACAATGTTAAAGAAGGGGGGGGAGTGTATGCGTCAGGTAGCCGTGGTGACGGCCTTGCAAGAGAGTATGGCCGAAGTGTTGGTCATTCAGCACGGAGCCTGTGGTAGCTGTCGGCAAAAGTGCGGCTTAGCTAATGAGCACAAAGAAGTGCGCCTTAGGGTCTTAAATCCGTCACCGGCCCAAGTGGGGGATCGCGTATGGATAGATCTACCTGATCAGCAGGTCTTGCAGGCTGCTGCTTGGGTCTATGTTTGGCCACTAGTCTTTCTCTTTCTCGGCGTAGCCCTGGGTACGCAGATTTTTGCCAGTGAGGCGCTCGCGCTGTTCCTTGGGATAGCTGGTTTGTCTTTGTCATTACTGGCAGTCAAGTTTTTTGTCGAACCGCGCATAAAGAAGTCCCGCAAGTATGTCCCTATTATAGTTGGTTTTGCAGATCATAACGATTGTAAGGAGAGAGAGTAAAATGGCAAGTAATGTAACTAACGTAACTGCTGCGAACTACAAACAAGAGGTGCTAGAAGCTACCTTGCCCGTGTTGCTAGATGTATGGGCAGCCTGGTGTGGCCCCTGTCGCATGATTGCACCCGTGCTCGAACAATTGGCAGGGGAGCAAGTAGGCAAACTAAAAGTGGCCAAGCTAAATTCCGATGAGAATATGGCCTTAGCCGCGGAACTAAATATTATGAGTCTGCCTACCTTAGTTGTTTTTAAGAATGGCAAAGAAGTCACCCGCCTCGTGGGCATGATGCCCAAGCAAGCCATTCTAAGTCGCATCCAGCCCTACCTCTAAGGCGTTTATGAAGACCATCGACTTTCGTAGCGATACAGTTACGCAGCCCACCCCCGCCATGCGTGAGGCCATGTACAAGGCAGAAGTGGGCGACGATGTCTATGGCGAAGACATAACCGTAAATCGCCTTGAGGAACTAGGTGCAGAGCTAGCTGGCAAAGAGGCGGCGCTTTATGTGGTTAGCGGCACGCAAGGCAACTTGTTGGCCCTTATGGTGCATTGTAAGCGCGGCGACGAAGTTATTTTAGAGGCCGACTCACACATTTTTCTCTACGAGGTGGGTGGCATCTCGGCCTTGGCTGGCCTGGTGCCGAAATGCGTGCGTGGGCACCGCGGTGTCTTGCAGGTAGCCGATGTAGCAGGTAGTGTTCGTGCCGACAACATTCATTTTCCGCGTACCGCACTCGTCTGCCTTGAGAATACCCATAATCGCGCCGGGGGTACCGTCACCTCGCTAGCACAGATGGAGAGCTTAGGCGCTGTGGCTAGTGCGCATGGCTTGCCCCTACATCTCGATGGGGCCAGACTATTTAATGCCGCCGTCGCTTTAGGAGTACCTGTCGCCGAACTAGCGGCTCCATGTGCTTCGGCGAGCTTGTGTCTTTCTAAGGGTCTCGGCGCGCCGGTGGGCTCCTTGCTGGTGGGCAGCCGTGCCTTTGTAACGGAAGCACGCAAGCTGCGCAAGATGCTAGGTGGTGGCATGCGCCAAGCAGGTGTAATTGCGGCCGCAGGCATAGTGGCGCTAGAGCAGATGACTGGTCGTTTAGTAGTCGACCACGATAATGCACGTCTTCTCGCCGAGGGCTTGCTCGACATTGGCTTTTGGTTAGAACTCCCTCATGTAGAGACCAATATTGTGATGGCGCATACCAATTCGCTTGGGCTTACTGCGGCAGAAGTAGTAGCGAAATTAGCTACC
Organism: Bacillota bacterium; assembly: GCA_018333655.1. NCBI lineage: Bacteria > Bacillati > Bacillota > Bacillota bacterium. The sequence goes on from JAGXTJ010000044.1 coordinate 40,743, forward strand.
GTCGGCGTTAAGGCCGGGGTTATCGATAAACATACCATGCGCTTTGTTACCCACCACAATGTAGAGCGCGAAGATATTGGCGCGGCCTTGTCGCGCATCCTTAAAGTACTATGAATATATTTGACTTTACTGCCGAGGTGCGCCAGAAACAGGGCGCACCTTTGGCCGAGCGCATGCGACCCCGCACCCTACAGGAGTTTTTTGGGCAAGGTAGCATCGTGGGGGAGGGCAAGCTCCTCAGTCGTCTCATAGCTGCCGACAAATTGGTCTCTGTTATTTTTCATGGGCCGCCGGGAACTGGTAAGACGACTCTCGCCCACATCATCGCCGAGCACACCCGTTCTCACTTTGTGCCGCTAAACGCAGTCTCTGCTGGTGTGGCTGATGTGCGACGCGTGATCGAAGGCGCTAGGGAGAATTTAGCGAGCTATGGACGCCGCACCATCATCTTCATCGATGAAATCCATCGTTTTAACAAAGGTCAGCAGGATAGTCTCTTGCCGGCCGTGGAAAAGGGTCTTCTGGTGCTTATTGGTGCGACCACAGAGAACCCCTACTTCAGCGTCAATGCACCTCTCCTCAGCCGTTCGCGACTTTTTCGGCTCGAAACTCTCGGTGTGCCTGACTTAAAGGCCATTGCTTTATCCGCCATGGGGGATAAGGAGCGTGGCCTAGGACAGATGGATATTTCCATCGACGAAGGTGCACTTATGCACCTTGTGCATAGTGCCGCCGGCGATGCTCGTAATCTCTTAAATGCTCTCGAGATTGCCGCGCTGAGCACAACAGCCGATAGCGCAGGCCAGGTAAGAATTACTATGGCCGATGCCGAAAACTCGACGCAGGAGAAAGTCATTCTCTACGACAAAACTGGGGACCAGCATTACGACATTATCTCTGCCTTTATAAAGTCCATGCGCGGCGGCGACCCAGACGCGACCTTATTTTGGCTGGCTTGTATGGTTAAGGCGGGCGAGGACCCGCGCTTTATCGCGCGTAGAATTGTCATCTGCGCGGCCGAAGACGTAGGTAACGCCGACCCAAGAGCCTTGCAACTAGCCGTTTCGGCGAGCCATGCCGTGGAGTTTCTAGGCATGCCGGAGGGGCGCATACCTCTAGCTCAAGCCGCGCTCTACGTAGCCACTGCCCCTAAATCTAACGCCGCCTATGTGGGCATAGATGAGGCCCTCGCCGCCCTCGAGCAGCCTACTACCTTTGCCGTACCCAAGCACTTGCGCGACAGCAGCTACCAAGGAGCTAAGCATTTTGGGCATGGTCAAGGATACCTTTATCCGCATTCATATCCGGGCAGCATAGTAAAGCAGAGTTTTCTGCCCGAGGGGCTACACGAGCCCCAATTTTACGCGCCGCAGGGTAATGGTTATGAGAAGAACATTTTGGAACGTCTCGCACAATGGCGCAGAGAAAAGGGGGAGAAGTAATGGGGCAACGAGTGCTACTAGGCATGAGCGGGGGAGTAGACAGCTCTGTGGCTGCCTACCTCCTCAAGGAACAGGGCTACGAAGTTATCGGCGCGACCATGCGCCTGTGGGTAGACGAAGACAGCCTCGACCTAGGCGGCTGCTGCTCGCTTAGCGCAGTGGAAGACGCACGTTTCGTAGCGCATAAGCTCGGTATACCGCACTATGTGTTAAATTATAAAGAGATATTTCGCGAGCAAGTGGTTGACTACTTTGTAGCAGAATACAGGGCGGGGCGCACCCCAAACCCCTGCATTGCCTGCAACAGCCGCGTGCGCTTCACCACCTTTCTCGAGCAAGCGCAAGCCCTCGGCTGCCACTACATCGCCACCGGCCACTATGCCCGCATCACCGACAGAGGGGACGGTTCCTTTTGTCGCAGTCCCCGCCTGCAGCGAGCGGTGGATAGACAAAAAGACCAGACCTACATGCTCTTTCGCATGACGGAGGAGCAAATGTCACAAACACTCTTTCCCTTAGGGGCTTTAGAAAAGACTGAAGTAAGGGCCATCGCGGCAAAGCTCGGCCTTGCCGTGGCCAACAAGCCCGACAGCCAAGAAGTCTGTTTTATACCCGACGATAATTACAAGCGTTTTCTCCAAACCGCAGGCGTCAGTTTTCGCCCGGGTAAAATTGTCGACGAAGTAGGGCAGGTACTAGGCAGCCACGCGGGCATACATGGCTACACCGTAGGGCAGCGTAAAGGGCTCGGCCTAACTTCACCCGAGCCCCTCTACGTCTTACGCCTCGACCCAGGCCTCGACCCAGGGCACAACTTAGTCGTAGTCGGCCCGGCCACCTCGCTTATGAAAAGAGAAGTCATCATTTCCGAGCTGCACTTTCTAGAAGACCCCACGCCCTCGTGCGAGTTTACTGCCAAAGTACGCTATTCAAACGCTGGGGACGGCACGCCCTGTACGGTTTCTTGGCTGGGAGAAGACCGCGCGCTCATCACCTTTCACGATGCGGTGCGCGCACCAACGCCGGGGCAATCTCTGGTCATCTACCGCGGCGACTTAGTTATTGGCGGAGGTACTATACAAATGTCCTAGCGCCTAGTGCTCTAGGCCTCTGTCGGTCGCGAAGTCGTTTCCCAATCATCGACACGAAGTAGGAACGTTTATTAACCACAGAGTACACAGAGTATGAAAGAGAGGAACAAGGGTTGAAATCGTTCCTCTGCGGCACAGGAGATGGCAACTGTGTGAAGAGTCTCCTCTGTCAGGAGGCTAGCGTTGTACGTTCCAATTGCTGAAACTGTAGGTCACCCCGCCGGCACCGAAAGCTACGAAGGGAGCAAAGGGCGTATCAATGGTCCGGTTCAGAGTGAGGGTGGCTTTGTTTCCAACACTGAGAGTGTTTGCCACGACAACCCCAAAGACATTTGCCTCGAGGTCTATATCAACATCGCCCCTAGGAGCATATAATAGCACTCCTTGCGTGGCTGTACCGACATTTGCATTGTTACGGATGCGAATTGCATCGTTCTCGCTGCTGTTTGTTAGCAGAAGTCCGCTAACCGTAGTATTCGTTCCAATTCGAATGTTGGCAGAATTTGCAATCAACGCCCCATGGAAGGCAGCGTGCGGTGCCCTATTATCATCTTTTCCAATTTCAACACGAATATTAGAATGCGGGATGACTTGCAGACGATTCGCAGTAGTCGTAGATCCGACAGTGCCTTCAATATCGATAGTGTTGTTGACATGAATGGACACCGTTCCTGTTCCACCGCCAATAACAATTGATGCTCCTTGGCGCACTATTAAACTCTGCACACGAATTACTCGGTTGACGTTCCCGGGGTTGATTGTTAGAGTCCCCTGTACGGTGACGATCCCATAGTGACCGAAATTATCAGGGTGTTCGATAGTGTGCGCACCTGTGACATTGAGAACGCTTAGCGAGTTTAAGAATTCTGGCACGGATGGTATATTCACAGCAGGGTAGTTAAAGCCATGTTGGCCTTCGACCACAGTTCCGTTTATTGTTGGGTTGCCATTGCGCGTGAACCTGTGATTAATGTGGTGACTGGTAGGCAAACTACCACTACCCGCCCCGTCGATTTCAGTAATCAACATGTTCACCGTGCGCTGGGCTTGATGCTGCCGCCCCCGCGACTCTATTCGCAAAGTATTCGCGGTTAAGCGACGCACCCGCACCTCTACTGGACCAACGGCATCGAGAGTTGTTACCGGCTGTCCAACAACGGGGCTGCCATAGGCGGCATTTCTGTACAGAACCACTTCTTGTCCTACTAAAATAACGGGCAGGGCGAGAGTGCCGCTTTGTAGCCCCCGCCGCGCCCAGTTAAGGCCCGCCTCGGCCACAAAAAAAGCCTGCGTGCTATGCCCGTGATTTACAGAGCTACGATATTCCACCGTGCTAGCCGCCACCAGCGATACGCCTACAATAAGAAGTGCGGCCACGGTCAACATCACCAGTACCAGTGCGCTGCCTTTTTGGTTCTGCATATCACACTCTCCTATCACCAAAGAATATCTGGCTTTCTAATATCATTATAGCAGGCGTGTCACGGCAGGGCGAGTACTTTGGTCTGGCTGGCTGTGGCTGGGCCTGTTTTTGTTGTGTTTTTGCAGCGCATAATTTCTTGTTTAAAGTGAAAAAATAGTGTGCGGACGAAAATTTCTGTTTCACTGGGGGCAGGTTGTGCGCACTAGCCAAGAACTGACGGGGCTACCGGTCATTGAACTCTGCCGCGGGCGCAAAGTGGGTGAAGTTTCCGGCGTGCTCTGCGATGCCACTGACAAAAAAGTCTACGCCTTGCTCGTCCATACCGGACACCTGTTTCGCCAGAAAGGCTATATTCGTTGGTCTGATATTTACAGCCTGGGAGCAGATGCGGTTACGGTGCAGCATCTATCCGCGGTTAAAGAGCTCACGGCTGCCACGCCTGCGCCATCCGATTCCTACTTGCAGAAGCAAGTAATGACTACTAGCGGGCAACTCCTTGGGCGTGTCGAGGACATAACTCTCGACCCTAAAACGGGCAGAATTATCGGTTGTGTGTTGACCGATGGACTTATGGGCGACCTACTGCATGGCCGGTCCATAATTCCCTTGGTAGATAATGCCATAATAAACGATGAGCACATGATTGTCCCAGATGAGCCGCGGGGGAGTGAACATGACAAAAAGTTTACGGTGCCCAAACTGCTCTAGTCGTGCATTAGGAAGAGTAGGCGTGGAACAATACTACTGCTGGGAGTGTTGCATCGAGTTCTCCCTAGCCAAGCAGACCGTTACCCTGTACGAAGTGCAAGTAGATGGCAGTCTAGCTTCAATGTCGCCCATGGCAGAGTCTTAACCAATAAAAGAGGGGAGGCGATTTGTGTGAATAGGGGATTTATGGCGGGGATAGTACTCGGTGGTCTTGTCGGCGCGTACTACGGCATACAGATGGTCCGCGGCAATCGATCGCAGCTTAGAAATATGGCCATGCGCCTAGCCAAAAGAGGCAGGCGTGCCCTAGGAAGGGTCGGCACTCGGGCCGAAAGAGCGATGGAAGACGCCGCAGATATGTTGATGGACTGAGTAATACTCAGTCTTTTTTTTCGTAACCTATAGCGTGAAGGCAATCAGTGCCTATAGCGTGAAGGCAATCAGTGCCTTTAGCGTGAAGGCAATCAGTGCCTTTATCGTGAAGGCAAGAAGCGTCAGCAAAGGGGGACTTACATGGATAGAGGGAGGCTCCTGCGAGTCATCACGGCCACGAGCACCATACTGCTCATCGGTCTCACACTGTTCGTGTACCATGATGCTCTTCTAGCTGTCATCACGCCATTTGCCATATCCATTGTTTTGGCCTACCTGTTAATACCGGTAGTAGACTTTCTGAATGCGCATAAAGTACCGCGCGCTGTGGCCATTTTAGTCGTCTACTCGGGTCTGGGTCTCCTTTTCTTTGTGGCGGTGACCACTACCTTGCCCATAATTTTGGCCGAGATGGATAACTTCACGGCCAGAGTGCCGCAGCTGGCCGTGACTTTGACCAGTCTGTTTATGCAACTAGAGGAACTCTTTCACCGCTTAAACCTGCCTCCCGTCCTGCATTACGCCATCTTAGAAAACATAGCCCGCAGCAAGAGTATTTTCTTGGGTTGGCTAGACCAAGCCGTACTGGGACTACTCACCCTGCCGAGCAAACTGTTCTTAATCCTCGTAACCCCTATCGTCACCTTCTATATTCTAAAGGACATTCAGGCCATACGAACTAGCATGCGTGAATTGTTGCCGAGCAGGTATCGGCAGCGCATCTTGCGCTGGCTGGCCCGTATAGACATGACCCTGGGTAGGTGGGTGCGGGGACAAGTCATTGTTGCCTTCTTAGTGGGCCTCCTCACCACCTTAGGCTTAAGGCTCATTGGTCTTGAATATGCCGTACTGCTTGGAACGATCGCGGGCCTGCTTGATGTGGTGCCGTACTTTGGGCCCATCATGGGGGGGGTGCTACCTGTGCTGGTAGGGCTCCTTACTTCACCCGCCATGGGACTCAGGGTTCTCTTGGTCATTATTGTGGTGCAGCAAATCGAGAGCAATTTCATCACCCCCCAAGTTCTTGGTCACTCCTTAAATCTTCATCCCTTAACCATCATCTTCGCCCTGCTCCTCGGGGGGGAGTTAGCTGGTTTTCTAGGCCTTGTTCTAGCCGTCCCTGCCGCCGCCATCATCAAGGTGACTTTACTGCATATCGCCGCACGCACACCTCAGCCTTGACACGGTAGTTCAAGCGACCTATAATGGGCCTATAGACAGGCGATGACGGGTCAGACAAGGTTGTGCGTGCTAAAGAGAGGGTTCTCACGGTGGAAGTGAACCTGCATAGCCTGCCTTGCGGCCAACCCCGAGCCATCGGTTGATGAAGCCGACGCTTGCCCCGTTACCGGCAAAGCTGAGTGACCGTTCACACGGTAAGCAGGGTGGTACCACGAGATTCTCGTCCCTGCAGGGTGAGGGTCTTTTTGTTTTCCAAAAATGAAGGAGGTTTTTGCATGAAATACCAGTCAACCAACGAGTTGCGGCGATCCTTCTTGGAGTTTTTCCGCGACAGGGGCCATACCATTGTGGCCTGTGCCTCTCTTGTGCCCATTGACGACCCCACCTTGCTCTGGATTAACAGCGGGGTGGCTACCCTAAAACCGTATTTTTCTGGGCAAGAAGTGCCCCCCAACCCACGTTTAGCGAGCAGTCAAAAATCTATCCGCACCAATGACATTGACAATGTCGGCCGCACGGCGCGCCACCACACTCTTTTTGAGATGTTAGGCAACTTTTCTATCGGCGAATATTTTAAAGTCGAGGCCATTCGCTGGGCATGGGAGTACCTGACTACTGTTGTTGGCTTTGCCCCCTCCTCGCTGTGGATTACTGTGCACCCCGACGACGAGGAGGCCTTCGACATCTGGACTAAGCAGGTGGGCATCCCGCAGGAGAGAGTAGTTAAGCTGGCAGATAACTTCTGGGATATCGGTCCTGGTCCCTGCGGCCCTAACTCCGAAATTTACTACGACCGCGGCAGTGCCTACGCCTGCCCGAGTCTACAGTGCCTGCCAGGCTGCGATTGCGAGCGCTACTTAGAAATATGGAACCTGGTGTTCTCGCAGTTTAATCATAACGAAGATAACACCTACACCCCACTACCAAAAAAGAACATAGATACCGGCATGGGTCTAGAGCGCCTGGCCTCTGTGGTGCAAGATGTGCCCACTAACTACGGCACCGACCTCTTTATGCCCTATATTCGACATGTAGAGAACTTGTCGGGCCAGTCTTATGCCCAGGCTGAACACAAAATGGCAATGAATATCATAGCCGACCATGTGCGGGCCGTCGTTATGGCTATTTCTGACGGCGCTGCGCCGTCTAACGAAGGACGCGGATACGTCATTCGTCGCTTGCTCCGGCGCGCTGTCCGTTTCGGTCAAACGCTGGGTCTAAGAGAGCCCTTTCTATGCGACATCGTTCCCCTAGTGGCCTCTGTCATGGGCGAACCCTTCCCTGAGCTAGATTCTAAAGTGCCCTACATCTCCCGCGTGGTGCGACTGGAAGAAGAGCGTTTTCTCGAGACTCTAGAGGACGGAACGGCTCTCTTTATGAGTATCGCCAAGGCGGTGCAAAACTCGGCCTCGGGCAAACTAATTACGGGGGAGCAGGCCTTTAAGCTCTACGATACCTTTGGTTTTCCACTGGAGCTTACCGAAGAACTCGCCCTTGAACAGGGCTTAAGCGTAGATCGGGCTGGCTTTACCGAGGCTATGAAGCTGCAGCGGGAGCGCGCCCGTGCGGCACGCGGCGAGCAGGGCGGCGATTTTGGCAAGACCAATCTCTTTCCTGAACTCGCGCCTGTAAAATTTGTCGGTCATAGTAGCGAGGTTGCCTCGGGCACGGTACTCGGGCTCTTGCAGGGCGACAGCGCAGTGTCAGTCTTGCGCCCGGGAGAGCAAGGCGCGGTACTTCTTGACTCTACGCCCTTTTACGCCGAGTCAGGCGGACAAGTTGGCGACCACGGCTTTATTACCTTCCCAGGCGGTAGATTTAAAGTAGGTAGTACGGTTAAGTACTACGGCGAGCAATCCTTGCATGTGGGCGAGCTCGTAGAGGGTACTCTAGCGGTTGGTCAAATTGTCGCTAGCACTGTGACCACAGACCGACGCACCGCCCTGAGGCGTGCCCATACGGCTACCCACCTGCTACAGGCCGCCTTGCGCAGTGTACTAGGCTCACATGTGCAGCAAGCTGGGTCCCTTGTCGAGCCAGACCGTTTGCGTTTTGACTTCTCGCATCTCTCGGCCCTCACTCAGCAAGAAATGCAAGCTGTCGAAGAGCATATTAATGCCAACATCTTGGCGGACCTCTCTGTACTTGGTGCAGAAATGCCACTCTCTGCGGCGAAAGAAAAAGGGGCCACTGCACTCTTTGGTGAAAAGTACGGCGAGACGGTGCGCGTAGTTGAAATTGGTGCTGTCAGTTTAGAGCTGTGCGGCGGCACGCACTTAGAACGCTCAGCGGGTATCGGACTCTGCATTGTCCTAGGTGAGAGTGGTATCGGGGCGGGCCTGCGCCGCGTAGAAGCCGTCACCGGGCTCCTAGCCTACAAGTTAGTGCAAGAGCGCTCGTCACTACTAGTGGAGCTAGCTGAGGCACTCAAAACCACGCCTGATGAGGCGCTAAAAAGGGTGGATGCCTTGCTTGAGCAATGTAAGGAGGCGGAGAGAGAAGCGGCACGCCTGCACGCCAAATTATCTGCTCTCGAAGCTAATGAGTTTATCGAAAACGCAACACTTGTATCTGGTATCAGGGTTATTGCCCGCAAAGTGCATGCCAATGACATGGAAATGCTGCGCTTGACTGCTGACGCCGTCAAGAATAAGCTCCCCTCGGGTGTCATTGTCCTTGGCGCTGTTCACGAGGGTAAAGTCTCTCTCGTCAGCGTGGTCAGTGACGATTTGCCGGTGCGCGGCCTACATGCTGGTAATCTCATTCGTGAGGTCGCTAAGCTTACCGGAGGTAGCGGCGGCGGCAAACCAACCATGGCGCAGGCGGGCGGAAAGATGCCCTCGGCGCTCGAGTCTGCCCTGCAAGCTGTGCCTGACTTGGTCAAGGCCCAGCTCAAAATGTGACAAGCTCATGACAGTATAGCGAGAAAATGGCTAGTATAAGCGGCCAAGAGTTATGATATGTTAAACTAGAAGTGGACATAGGTTGGGAGGTATTTAAGGTGAATGAACGCATGGACGAAACTAAGCTGATTCAGAAAGTAGAGGTAGACCGCAAACAGTTAGTTCGAGAGGTTCTCGAACAAGTGACTGTTGCCCTGCGCGAAAAAGGCTACAACCCGTCATTCCACATTGCAGGCTACCTCTTGTCTGGCGACCCTGCCTACATTACCTACCATAAGCAGGCGCGTAACACCATCCGTCGCGTCGAGCGCGACGAAATCTTGGAGGAACTACTCGATTCCTATCTCAAGTAAAACCAGTCTAGGTACAGTTACTTTGTGCCGGGGTGTCAGTGTATCGCCACTGTGTTTTGGTACACTGACCCTCGGCCCTTTGCAAAAAAACCTCAGCCCCGAGGCGGGTGGCAGGTTGATTAGCCATGCCTATGCACAGGGCATTACCTTTTTTGATACGGCGGAGCTTTACGGCACCTACGCCCATTTACGTGCGGGGCTTGGCAGTAAGATCGGCGAGGTCGTCATCGCCAGCAAAAGCTATGCGGCCGATGCCCCCAGTATGGCCAAGAGCGTGGAGCGGGCCAGAGCCGAGCTTAATCGCGACTACATCGACATTTTTTTGCTGCATGAGCAAGAGTCAGTGCACACGATGAAAGGCCACCGCGAGGCCCTAGACTACCTACTAGACCTAAGAGAAAAGGGTGTAGTTCGTGCAGTGGGTCTATCTACTCACCATGTGGCTGGCGTGCGGGCTGCCTATGGTTGCCCCGATATCGACGTCATACACCCCCTCATAAATCTTTCGGGCATTGGTATTGCCGATGGCACCCGCGAAGAGATGGCCGAGAGTATTCTAGAAGCAGGTCTGGCAGGCAAGGCGGTTTATGCCATGAAAGCCCTGGCCGGGGGGGCGCTCTTTCGTCAGGCCGCCGCCGCCCTTACCTATGTGCGGCAGCTTCCTGGAGTTAAAGCCCTGGCAATTGGCATGGGCAGCATAGCCGATATTGAGGCCAATGTTGCTTTTTTTGCGACTGATGCCTTCCCCCCGTCCTACGCCATGGATGGCGAGAGGGGAGAGCGTAGACTGCTCATTGAGCCATGGTGCGCAGGCTGTGGAGACTGTGTGCCCCACTGCCGTGCGAACTGTCTGGCCGTTAAGGGAGACAAAGTCGAAGTCGACCATAGTCGCTGCACTCTCTGCGGGTACTGCGTCGCGCACTGCAAAGGTTTTTACATGAAGGTGATATAGATGACAGAACAAAGATACATGGGGCTCGATGTCGGAGAAAAAACCATTGGTGTGGCCATTAGCGACCCGCTTGGGTTCACTGCCCAGGGTATTACCGTTATTGCCCGGCAGTCTCTACCTAAAGACCTCGCCCTGCTCAAAAAAATCATCGCTGACTACCAAGTGACCGCTCTAGTCGTGGGCTTGCCGCTATCCTTAAACAACACCTTAGGCCCCCAAGCGGAAAAGGTGAAGTATTTTGTCGCCAAGCTGCAAAAGGAGATACCGCTGCCGCTCGAGTATGCTGACGAGCGGTTCTCGACCACTCTCGCGGAGCGCACCCTTATTGCCGCCGATGTTTCGCGACAAAAACGTAGAGTTGTTATCGATAAAATGGCCGCACAAATAATTTTACAGAGCTTTCTTGACCGCATGGCTTATCGCGCCAAAGGTCAAACTAAAGAGGACGTTTCCGCGACGTTGACTAATCCACGCCCGTGAGATACAATTATAGCTACCATGGCGAAAGAGGTGATTTTTACCAATGAATGAAGAAAGACGCGAAGAAGTTATTGTCCTCACCGATGAGGAAGGTAACGAATACGAGTTTGAGGTAGTACAAGTTCTCGAAGTGGACGGCAACAAGTACGCTGTTCTCTTCCCACTAAATGATGAGGACATCGAAGACGACGAAGCCATCATCATGAGAATCGAAAAGGGCGAAGACGGCGAAGACATCATTGTGGACATCGAAGACGATGCCGAATGGGAAAAGGTAGTTGCCGAGTGGGAGCTCTTCCTCGACGAAGAGGGAGACGACGACTGCGAAGATGACGACGAAGAGGGTCACTCCCATGAAGGTTGCGCCTGCGGCGGCGAGCCCACTAAGAAGTAAAAAAACTCGTAGCGAGAAATCGGGTAGGATATTCCTCACCCGATTTTTTTTGCGTTCTGGTATAATAAATCTTAAGCTTGAGAGGAGGCGTCAGTAGGGGATGAATAGCGAGCGCTTAATGAATTTTGTCCAAACACTAAGGGGTCGCCTAAACAGAGACCTCCCCTTGCGGCAGGCCGTCTATGCCGGCCTGCTCTGTATCGCCCTTGCGACTACCGCCGTCTATGTCGCGCATCTTTACCTGCCCGTGGGTAGCGGCGAAAGTGTGATCATCACCATTCCGCCAGGCAGTACCGTGGCCGCCATCGGTGAGCAACTAGAGGCGCGGGGCATTGTACGCAGTGGGGGCGCTTTTACGCTCTTAGCGCGGGTAAAGGGCCTCGCCTCACAGCTCAAGGCAGGCACTTACGACCTTTCTCCGCACGCGACTTTGGGGGCAGTGTTGGATAAAATAGTCTTGGGGGATGTCATAGATTTAAGTGTCCGCGTTACCATACCCGAGGGGCTGACTTTGCCTAGCATGGGCCTTCTCTTTGAGCAGAGGGGACTTTTTTCGCAGGCAGATTTTTTGGCGGCGGCACAAGCCATAAACCTGCCCTACGAGTATCTTGAGTCTGTGCCACTAGCGGTGCACAATCGCCTGGAGGGCTACCTGTTCCCCGACACTTACTATTTTCCGGTGGCCGTGCGACCAGAGCAGGTCATTAGCACTATGGCGGCCCGCTTTAATGAATTAGTACCCCCACTCTACGCTGCCTCACCCCTCCGCGCGCGCTTTACGCTGCACCAAGTTATAACCATGGCCTCTATCGTCGAAAAAGAAGCTGTTGTGCCCGACGAAAGGCCAGTTATCGCCGGCGTCTTCTACAACCGCCTGCAGAGGAACATGCGGCTTGAATCATGCGCCACCATTCAGTTTCTTCTCGGCACCCCGCGCACCCTGCTCTATGCCGATTTAGAGATTGTCTCGCCGTACAATACCTATCGTAACCTCGGTCTGCCACCCGGCCCTATCGCGAACCCGGGCCTTGCCGCTATCAGGGCTGCGCTAGAGCCAGCCCCTACTGCCTACCTGTTCTTTGTGGCCCGACGCGATGGTACACACATTTTTAGCCCTACCTACGAACAACACCAAGCCGCCATAAGGCAAGCACGTCGCTAGAGGGAGGAACAAACTATACTACCTGAACTTTTAGCCCCTGCCGGAACACTCGAGAAAATGATCTTCGCCCTCAAGTATGGGGCCGATGCGGTCTACGCCGCCGGCCCCCAGTTTGGCTTGCGGGCTTTTGCCGGTAACTTCACCCTACCTGAATTAAAAGAGGGCATCCACTTAGCTCACAAACTAGGGCGCAAAGTCTACATTACGGTCAATATCATGCCCCACAACGACGACCTAGTGGGTTTGCCAGAGTACTTAGAGACTATTCAGGCTCTAGGTGCCGACGCCATTATCTTGAGCGACCCCGGGGTGCTCCTCCTGGCCAAGCAGTATGCCCCCCGCCTTAGTCTCCATCTTAGTACCCAGGCCAACACCGTAAACTATGCTGCCGTACGTTTTTGGCAGGCCCAGGGCATTAAGCGGGTTATCTTGGCGCGCGAACTAAGTGCGCGCGAAATTGCCGAAATTCGCCGCGCCGCCCCAGAGATGGAACTCGAGATCTTTGTGCACGGCGCCATGTGTATTTCTTACTCTGGGCGCTGCCTGCTCAGCAACTACATGACCGGCCGTAATGCCAATAAAGGCGAATGTGCCCACCCCTGCCGCTACCAGTACTCTCTCGTCGAGCAGAAGCGTCCTGGCCAGTTCTTTGACATAGAGGAGGACGACAGGGGTAGCTACATCATGAACTCCAAAGATCTCAGCCTTTTTAAGCACTTGGGTGAGATTTTGCCGCTTGGTCTCGAGGGCCTTAAAATTGAGGGTCGTATGAAGAGCGTTCATTATGTTGCTACGGTCACCCGCGCCTACCGCCTCGCCCTAGACGCCTTAGCCAGAGGGGTAGCGCCACCCGTAGACCTAGAGCGCGAGCTATTTCAAGTCAGCCACCGTGACTACACCTCTGGTTTTTTTGTCGCCAAGCCAGAGGCTCGCGACCATAACTACGAGGGGGCCAAAGAGAAAGGCGAGGCGCAGTTTCTCGGCATCGTGCGTGGTTACTCGCCCCTCCATGGCCTACTCATTGAGCAACGCGGCCATTTCAAAGTGGGCATGAAGGCCGAAATCATTGGTCCGCAGAGCGGCCCCTACCCACTCACCATCGAAAGCATAGTAGACAGCGAGACCTTGCTTCCCACCGATGCTGCTCGCCACGCACAGCAACTCGTCTATGTTCCGCATCAGGGTGCTGTAGAAGAATACTCTATAGTCCGCACTGCTTAAAAAGAACCTTGTCACTTCCCACACCGGTACTGGCACAGAGATCCTCACTCCCGCATATACTGGGGAATCAACTAGAGAGGAGATCAGATGTGCCGATACTAGCTTTGCTGGCTAAGTTGCTAGGTTGGGCCGGGGAATGGCAGTTACTTGTTTCATATGTCTCTAACAATTCCTTTCCGCAACCCCTGACCGAAGAAGAAGAGCGCACCCACCTTAAGGCGTTTAAGAATGGCGGAGACAAAAGGGCTCGCAAAATACTCGTCGAGCACAATTTGCGCCTGGTGGCCCACATCGTGAAAAAATACGAGGCCAACCGTGACGATGTGGAGGATCTCATCTCCATCGGTTCCATCGGCTTAATCAAGGGTGTTGACACCTTCGACATGGCGAAAGGTACTAAGTTGGCCACTTACGCCGCGCGCTGTATTGAGAACGAAATACTGATGTACTTGCGTGGATTAAGAAGACTTAGACACAATATCTACATCCGGGAGCCTATCGGCATCGATAAAGAAGGTAATGAAATCACCATGCTCGAGACGCTGGCCAGTGATGACGTGCCCATTCCAGACACAGTTGAAACAGCCCTACAACAAGAAAAATTGCAGGAACTTCTCGCGAGGCTACCGCGACGGGAGCGTATGGTCTTAATGCTCCGCTTTGGCCTGGTCGACAATGTACGGCTCACCCAGCGCGAAGTGGCTAAGCTGCTTAATATTTCGCGTTCCTATGTGTCGCGAATTGAGAAAAAGGCCATGCAAGACCTGCTCGCCGAGGTGAGCAAGGAGGGCGGATTTTAGCCCTAAGGTAAGAAGTCAATTTTCGGAGGTGTCGTTTTGCAGTCCCTGCTCTTGCCCAAGCTCTATGTTGACAGCATTTACCACATTGACCTCGACGATCTCAAGGCGCGCGGCATTGACACCATCGTCACTGACCTCGACAACACTCTCGTGCCCTGGGCAGAGTCTGAGGTTAACCAAAGCCTACTCGACTGGCTCGCCGAGGTGCAGAAGAGAGGCTTCAAGATTTGTCTTTTGTCTAATGCCTTGGAACAGCGCCTCGCTCATTTTCGTACCGCCATGGGCGTGCCGGGGCTTAGCAAGGCTAACAAACCAAGCCGTCGCGCCTTTTTGCAGGCACTAGAGATGCTCGGCAGCCAGCCTAGAGAAACGGCCATGATTGGCGACCAAGTGTTCACCGACGTGCTCGGTGGCAATCGTCTGGGGCTGTACACCATCCTCGTTGTGCCTCTCTGTCGGCAGGAATTTATTGGTACACGCATCTTACGTCTCTTGGAGCGCCTTGTTATCCGTAAACTTTTGCGTGGTAGTGAGGGCAGCCAGCGAAAGTAGCTCTAGGTCATGGCTGAGGTGGAATGAACTACTAGGCAAAGGACGTGTTCTGTGGTTCGTAAAAAGTTAGGGGAAATACTGCTTGACGAGGGCCTCATCACCCGCGCTCAGCTTGAGCTCGGGCTTGCTCACGGAGGGGGAGGGCGCTTAGGCGAAGCTTTGGTGGCGCTTGGCTTTGTCGCGCCAGAACAAATTGCCCGCACTCTTGCCAAGCAGTTTGGCTTGCGTTTCGCCAGTTTAAGAGAGGTCACTTTTGATCCGGAGGCAGTGCGGCTCTTAAACGCGCGCACGGCTCGCCGCTACAAAGTTGTGCCCGTTTCTCGCGAGCCCAAAAAGTTCACCATTGCCATGAGCGACCCGCTCAATGTGCTCGCCATCGACGATATTCGGCTGATTACGGGCCTGTCGGTCGAAGTAGTGGTCATGAGTTCCACCGACATCGACCGTGCCCTCGCTCGCCTGTACCCCGAAAACCAGACGCCTGCCGACGAAGTGGGTGAAACGGCGCCGGCCGCCGATGCCGCACCCGTGGTGCGCCTAGTCAGCAACCTGATCGCCCAGGCGGTCAGGGAACGAGCCAGTGACATACATCTCGAGCCCCAAGAAGAAGGCACCCGCGTGCGTTTTCGCATTGACGGCTTGCTCCACGATATCACCCGTATAGATAAAGAACTATCTTTGCCGGCGGTTTCGCGCCTGAAGATTATGGCGGGGCTAGATATTTCAGAGCGCCGTTTGCCGCAGGACGGCAGCCTGCGCTTTACCGACCTTAAAGAGCCGCTAGATGTGCGCATGTCATCTCTGCCCACCATCAGCGGAGAGAAACTGGTACTGCGCCTGTTGCGCTCCGGCAGCGCTAAGTTGACACTGGCCCAGGTGGGCCTGGCCGAAGGCCCCCGGCAGCAACTAGAAACGATGCTTAAGAGCGCTTACGGCATGGTGTTAGTGACAGGGCCTACAGGCAGTGGCAAGACCACCACTCTTTACTCGGCACTAGGCCTGCTGCATACCTCCGACCGCAATATCATGACGGTGGAAGACCCGGTGGAGTTTCGCGTGGTGGGCATCAACCAGGTAGCTGTCAATGCCCGCATCGGTCTTACTTTTGCCAATGTGCTGCGCTCCCTGGTTCGTCAAGACCCGGATATTATTATGGTCGGCGAAATACGTGACAGCGAGACGGCAGATATTGCCATTCGCTCGGCCCTCACGGGGCACTTGGTCTTGTCTTCGCTCCATACCAATGACGCGCCAAGCACCATCACCCGCTTAGTGGACATGGGTGTAGAGCCTTTCTTGGTCGCCTCGGCCTTGCTCGGTATCGTGGCGCAGCGCCTAGTGCGCCGTCTTTGCGACCACTGCAAAATTGCTAAACCTCTTAAAGCAGGGTCGCCACAACTTATCGCCCTTGGTCTTGACACCAAGACAGAGCAGATGTTTTATTTACCAAAAGGTTGTGAGCACTGTAATGGCGAAGGTTACAAAGGACGTCTTGGTATTTTTGAGGTGCTGCCCATTACGGAGGAACTACGTGAAATGATCTCCAGACGCGCCACCTTAGGGGAGCTAAGGCGTCAAGCAGAGCTTATGGGCATACAAACATTTCGGCAAGACGGCCTGCGCAAAGCCGAGATGGGGGCTACCACCATCAGCGAAGTCTTGCGCATGACCTACCAGGAGGGATAGCATGTCGGAGAATACATGGCAAGTTGACGAGCTCCTGCGCCAAGCTAGTCTGGCGCGCGCGTCCGATGTTCACTTTACGGTGGAGTTGCCGCCTATGCTTCGCATCGACGGGGAACTTAAGCCCGTGCCGGGCTTGCCGGTGCTAAAGCCACCCGATACGGAACGGGTGTTGCTAGAAGTTTTGACGGAGCTACAGCTCGCCGAGTACAGGCTACAAGGCAGCGTCGATTTCTCGCGCAGCCTGCCTGGCGTGGGCCGCTTTCGCGTCAATGCCTACCGGCAGCGCCATGCCGCGGCCTTGGCCCTGCGCCTTATACCCATCGGCATCCCTAGTCTCGGCAGCCTCGGCCTGCCTCGGGTCGTCAGTGAGCTGGCCCGCAAGCACGCGGGGTTAGTCATTGTCACCGGCCCAACGGGTAGCGGCAAATCGACAACCTTAGCCGCCATGCTCGGGCAAATAAACTCCGAGGAGTCGCTCCACATCTTGACCCTAGAAGACCCCATTGAGTTTTTGCATCGCCATAACAAAGCCATGGTTAATCAGCGCGAAGTAGGCCCCGACACCCCTTCTTTTGCCGCCGGGTTGCGCGCCGCCCTGCGCGAAGACCCCGATGTCATCTTGGTGGGCGAAATGCGCGACTACGACACCACGCAAATCGCCATCAGCGCCGCCGAAACAGGGCATCTTGTGCTTACTACCCTGCATACGCCTTCGGCCTCGCAGACCATTGACCGCATTATCGATATCTTCCCCCCGCATCAGCAGTCGCAGGTGCGCATTCAGCTCGCGGCTTCGCTGCAGGGTGTGGTGGCGCAGCAGCTGCTGCCGCGCGCTGACGGGCCGGGCCGGGTGGCCTGCGTCGAGGTGCTCCTTGCTACGCCCGCCGTGCGCAACCTTATTCGCGAGGGCAAGACGCATCAGCTGCCTTCTATCATCCAGACTAACTCGCGCCTAGGTATGGTGACCATGGACACGTCGCTGCGCGATTTGCGCCAACGGGGTATCATCAGCCAGGAGACATACGAAGTCTACTCGCAAGAGCATACCCTGATGAAGATTCTGGAATAGGGGGGAGGTTTGTGCCGATTCTCTATGACTACCGCGCCCGCTCGGCGCAGGGGCAGCAGTTGCGGGGCCAAATCGAGGCCGAGTTCGAGCATGAGGCCCTGCATAAATTGCAGGAGGGCGGCTTAGTGGTTGTGCACCTCGAGCAGAGCCGCGATATAAAGACCTACTTTTCGCGCGACAGTAAGGGCAACTTTGTTCTCTTCCCCCAGGCGGTCACTCCGAAGGACCTCGCCATTATGTCGCGCCAACTCGCCGTACTGTATGGCGCCGGGGTGAGTATTTTGCAGAGCCTACGCACTGTGGCGCAGCAGACCCGCAATGACCGCCTAAAGGGTATAATGAAGCAGGTAGCGGCAATGGTGGAGGCAGGGCATGGCATGGGCGAGAGCATGAAACGTTTTCCTGATGTTTTCCCCGCGCTGCTCTACAACATGGTGGCGGCCGCTGAAGTCTCCGGCGCGTTAGAAGCAGTCTTAAACCGCGCCGCCGAGTACTTTGAGCGCGACTACGAGCTAGAGCAAGAAATTAAGTCGGCCCTTAACTACCCCAAAATGGTATTTATCGCGCTCTTCTTAGTCGGGGGCTTTCTTATCACCTTCGTCGTGCCGAGCTTTGCCGGGGTCTTTGCCATGCTGGGGGCAGAGCTGCCCCTGCCCACCCGCATACTTATGGGGGCGGGCGATTTTATGCAAGTGTACTGGGTATGGCTCCTTCTCACCATATTTCTCGCTGTAATCGGGGTCAAGATCTATGCCCGCACCAAGCCCGGACAAATCGCCATGGATAATTTAGACCTGCGCTACCCCATACTCGGTGACATCACCAAGAAGCAGTTAGTCTCGCGTTTTTGCCGCAGTCTGGCCACGCTATCGCGGAGCGGCGTGCCCATCATACCCGCCCTAGCCCTCGTACGACAGACTCTCGGCAACTCCGTAATCAGCGAGTCGCTGCGCCCCGCACAAGAGGCGGTGCGCATGGGCGAGCCGGTAGCCCGCCAGCTCGAAAAAACCGGCTACTTTCCGCCCCTCGTCATCCAAATGATCAGCGTGGGCGAGGAAACAGGTAACTTTGACCAAATGCTCGAAAAATCCTCCGACTTTCTCGACTCCGAAATACGGCACACCACCGACAACATGACCCAGCTGCTCGAGCCAATTATCATCGCCTTCCTCGCCCTTGGCGTCGGCTTCATCCTCATCGCTATCGTCATGCCCATGTTCGACACCTTCACCCTCATAAACTAAATATCTTGCCATAAAAAGCAGGAATTCATACTTTAATGTCGTAATAAATCTCTGATATCACCCTATCACTAGAACTTATAAGGAGGGACTATTAATGAAACTACACCATAAATCTCGCCAAAGCGGTTTCACCCTTATCGAACTCCTCGCCGTCGTCGCCATCCTCGGCATCCTCGCCGGCATCGCCATCCCCCGCGTCCTCGGAGGGCTCGAAAACGCCCGCACTAGCGCCAACAATGCCAACCTCGCGTTGTTACAATCTGCCGTAGAACGGTGGGCTTTCGACAATAATCCCACAACGCTAGCGGGTACAACCGGCTGGGATCGCCTAACAGCGCTTGCTGCGGATGGATTAGTCAGTACGCCGGCCACAACTGCGACAGCTGGGCACTTTATTATGCGTGCACCTCTCGAACCCTATCTCGGAAGGTTTCCAAGCCACCCAACCGCAAATCATCACTACAGGATCCAATTAGTGCTCGTCACCGGCACTGTATACCGGGCAACGGTTATCTCTGGACCATAATGCTGTATAGACGCTAGGGCCCGAGGTCGCCTCGGGCCTTTTCCCCACATCCAATCCATCTCACTCCACAAACACTTTTCTCTTGCTTCTATTTTCTTGCCTCTATCCTCTTGCTTCTTGCTTCCAACCTCCAACCTCCAATTAAGGTGGTGTTCCCATCACAACCCTACTCTGGCTCCTCGTGGGCTCCTTTTTTAACGTCGTCATACACCGCTTGCCCCGCGGCGAGAGCATCGCCTTCCCCGCCTCGCACTGTGTGCACTGCGGGGTGCGGCTCTCTGCCAAGGAGCTCATCCCTTTCTTCTCTTACGCCTGGCAAAGGGGGCGTTGCCGGCATTGCGGCAAGCCCATCTCTTTACGTTACCCCTTGGTCGAACTATTGACGGCGGTGTTGCTCACATTACTCTGGTACTTGCACCAGGGTGGGCCGGCGGTTTATGCCTACCTAGCCTTCACCTCTCTTCTAATTGTGATTAGCTTTATCGACTACGACCATTTTTTAATACCCGACCAACTGCTCGTTGCCGGGCTTGGCGTGTGGTTGCTACAGCAACTTTTTCTTCCCTTTATTGCCTGGCCGCTGGCTTTGGCAGGTGGGGCCCTGGCTTTTGCCATGATGCTTGTTATCTACGTGCTCTCGCGCGGGGGCATGGGCTTTGGCGATGTGAAACTGGCGGGGCTTATTGGGCTCTACCTCGGCACGCCGCTGGCCATGCTTTCGCTCTTTCTCGCCTTTGTCCTCGGGGCGGGCATCGGCCTCTTGCTCCTCGCCTCGGGTCTAAAAAAGCGGAAGGACGCCCTGCCTTTTGGCCCTTTCTTGGCTGTCGGCGCGTTCTTAGCCATGGTCTGGGGGCCGCAATTTATCACTTGGTATCGAATCTTTTTTGGACTGTAGGGGTGCCGTATGTTGCAGGGTACACAGCGAGGCTTTTCGCTCATAGAGGTACTGGCAGCGGTGGCGATCTTGGCCTTAGTCGCGCTACCGCTACTTGGCATGTTTACAGCCGCCATGCAGGCTGGGCATGCGGCGCAACTTGGTACCTTGGCAACTCTCCATGCCCAGCAGCTGATGGAGGAAACGATTGCCGGGACGGTAAGCCCTCTAAGCGGCACGATTCCCTTTGGCACTGTCAGTAACTTCTTTTCTTTTTCGAGAAGTATCGTGGATGACCCAACGGGCCTGCGACTGATTACTATTACTATTACTGTTAGTTGGACGGAGGCGCGCGGTCCGCGCTCCTACAGGGTGGTGACTTTGGTTGAATAGGCAGTCGGGCATGACTTTAATGGAACTAACCGTTGGCATTGCCATCATTGCCCTAGTCGCAGTCACCGCCGGCTCTATGTTTGTGGCGGGCATGCGTAGCTTTCAGGCGCGCCATGTCGGCAATGTGGTCATGGCTGACCTGCGCTTCGCCATGGAGGTGGTGGCTAGTGATTTGCGGGCAGCCACCCAGATCTCCCCACTTAATAGTCCTGGGGTTAGTCAAATTCAATTTATACGTCCAAGCGATACTGTGTGGCGCGGCTACCACATTAGCGACCGAACATTGTGGCTTACGCAGACCAGTGCTGCACCGCATTCGCTTGCTGCTAATGTGGCTTCGCTCACCTTTGCCATTGAGCCAACAGCCATTAGCATTACTATGACCAGTGTTACCTCAGTAGATGGAGTAACCGGCAGTGGCTTGCCGCTGACTTTGACCACGCGTGTAATGAGGCGTAACTAGAACGGGGGGCTATGCTAGGGATGCGGACTTTGCCAGGCAAGCAAGCCGGGGGCTTTACTCTTATTGAGTTACTGGTAGTCGTAGCCCTACTTGCCCTCATCGCGGGGATGGCTGTGCCGCGTGTTTCTGCTATCTTGCTCGATCTAAGCTTAATCGCCGAGGCAAGATATGCCCACTCCCACGCGCAGGCTGTGCGCCAGTTCGCCATTATGCGCGGCAGTGCGGTAAGTATACACTATTTTAGCTCTGCCCCGGCCCGGATTCTAGTAATCGACCCTCAGTCAGGGGTAGCGGTATCAGAGTTTACAGAGCGCATTTTACCGGCTGGTTTCCGACTCGAACCCGTTTTACATGGCTCAAAAGTTGTGACCTTTAACGCGCGGGGCGAGGCAACATGGCATCCCTCTGCCGCGCAATTGATTGTTATCCGTGCGCCACATGGGCAGACGCGCAGCTTACGCTTTCACAGTGCGGGGCGAATTATGTTTTTAAACCCGTAGAGAAGGGTAGTTTATTGCTTAATGCCCTTTGTTTGCGTGGTGTCGTGATAGGAGGTACCTGTGCTAATGTCTTTTTTTACTGCCAGTAATGCCTGGCTGTACTTAGTCGCTTTGTTACTGCTGCTGCTCGTCGCGGGGTATTCTCTCTTGCGCTTACGCTCCAGCACCAGAACAACCCTTGGCATTGACGTTGGCAATGCCCAAATTAAGATCGCGGAGTTAAGTGTGGGTAGGCGACCGGCCTTACTGCGCTACGCGATTGTGCCCACCCCTCCGGATGCGGTTCATAATGGCGTGGTTAAAGACGGAGAAGCTTTGGTACTCGTTATTGCTGATGCCATCGCTAGCGCTGGCTTTCGTTCGCGACGTTGTACGGCAGTGTTAACGGGGCAGAATCTGCTGCTACGGCATATTGAGCTACCTGCTATGCCTACCGCGGAATTGCGTCAGGCTATAAAGTGGCAGTTTGAGCAATTTTTTCAGATTCGCCTAGCGGAGATGCTCACTGACTACCAAGTTATCTCGGCTGGCCCCGGGCAGCCCTCTACCGTCCTCCTTGTGGCCATGCAACGCGAGCCGATTATGTCCTTGGTAGACCACTTGCGGCGCGCCGGTCTTGTCGTTCTGGGCGTGGACATTGAGTCGCTGGCTGTGCAGCGCGCCATCGGCTTAACGCAGAGCGCGGACAAAACTAAGGTCACGGAAGCCGCGGTAGACTTTGGTGCGGGTACGACCAATGTAAGCATTTACCATCAAGGGCTACTGCAGGCCAGTCGTATATTAAACATCGGGGGCAATGACTTTACCAGTGCCATTGCCGCGTACTTTGACTTAGACCACGATTCGGCCGAGGCCCTTAAATTACGCCATGGGCTGGCCACGGCGAGCGAGATTGGGCCCGCTGTAGCAGCAGTGCGAGACCGCTTGTTTGGCGAAATCTACAAGACCCTAGACTTTTATTTTACGGAACATCGCGAGCAAAAATTGGCCAAGCTGACTATTGTCGGCGGGGGCAGTAATATGGCGGGCCTAGCCGTGCAAATTGACCATTTTTTAGGCGAAAACCAGGCCATGCTACTGGATACTTTTTCTGTAGAGCTACTTAACCCCCTGCATTTTGTGGAGCACAAGCTGGGGGAAGAGGAGGCCAAGCTGCTAGGGCCTGCGCTAGCCGTAGCCATTGGACTGGCGCTTGAAGAGGTGGTGACGCGATGAAAGTAAATTTACTGCCACTAGAGATGAGGCGGCGGAGTGACTTAAGCCCGTACCAGCGCTACCTAGGTGGTTTTGTCGCGGCATTGGTGCTCCTACCCATGCTCTACACCCTGATGGTGTACCTAGATACCAATCGCTTAAGCCGTGAAGAGGCAGCTTTAGAGGCGCGTCTAGAAGTGCTGCGCCCCTTGGAGGGGCTACTCGCCGAGCGAAATACCTTGGCGCAAGAGGTGCAGGTATTACGGCAGGCGATGGCGGCGCGCGAGAAATTTGCGCCAAGTATTTACCTAGAGGAGATGCTTAAGTTACTGCCCCCGCAGACTATTTTGGCTGATCTTGCGCTCGACCGCGAGACCTTGCGCTTTAGCGGCACCCTCGGCAGTTATACCGAGGCCGCCTACTTGCTGGTCTTGTTTGAGTCGTCACCTCTTTTTGCCAACCCTGTACTTTCACATTTGACCGCGGATGAGGCGGGGTTTGCTTATGACTTTACAGTAGAGCTTGCGGGGGGTGAGGAGTGATGAAAGTAAACATCAGTCCGCGCGAAAAGCGGCTGCTGGCGGGGCTACTCACGTTCGTGCTCTTTTTAAGCTACTACCTCTTTGTTTTAGAACCCTTGCTGGCACGGCAGGCCAGACTACAAACGAGCATTGCTGACAAAAGGATAGAAGTACAGCGCCTGCAGCCGCTCGAAGCACAGGCGCCACAGCTACGGCAAGAAATTACCGCGCTAGAGAGCGACTTAGCGGCTTTGCAGGACTTAGGGCGGCCACTGCCCTTGCCCGATGTGCTAGTTACTTTGGAGCGCTTGGCAGAGACATGGCAAGTGGAGCTCGAGGCACTTGGTCTGCAGGGGGTTGTCCCTGAGACGGGTGGGGCACTTAACTTGCGGTTTAGCACGCAGTATGCCTCCTTTAGTGGTTTTCTGCTCGACTTAGAGCGGCTCGACCACAGCTTCTTGCTTTCATCTCTACGCCTTGCCTCGACCGGAGTGGCGGTCGATGTTGACCTTGCTTTTAGCATCTTTAGTGGTGTCATACCGCCCCGCGACGATATCTTAGTACCATGGCGACTTTCGCCCTTTAATACACGGAGGTAGACTTGTTGTATGGCAAGCTGTTCGGCTTACACTTACTGCGATAGGGCCGCCTGCTTTTCTGCGGGTGGCTTTTCTGTATACTTATTGTATGTGTAGGCGCACGTGAGAGCTAGTCGGTAAAGGGGGAGTTTTATGAAAATTATTCTCATTGGCATGATGGGTAGCGCTAAGAGCACCGTGGGGAGGCTTCTCGCGGCACAACTTCATTGTCCGCTTCTCGATCTAGACAACATGATTGAAGAGCAGTGCCAGCAAGCTATATATGAGATTTTTGCCGAGCGCGGAGAGGGCTATTTTCGCCAGCTCGAGGCAGCTGCCATGCTGAAGCTAGCCGCCCAGGCCGGGCCGGCGGTGATTTCACTTGGTGGGGGAGCCATACTGAACAGCACGGCCATGGACGTACTTAAAGACACAGGGCGAGTGATTTACTTGCGCGCTACTCCAGCACATCTGGCCAAACGCCTAGCCTACAGTGCCGAAAAGCGCCCCCTGCTGCTAGATGCCCCGGATCAGCTCGCTCGCCTTACCGATATTCTTGCCCTGCGGCGCCACATCTACGAGCACTATGCCCATTTAATCCTTGATTCCGACAACAAGAATAGTGCCGCTCTCGCTGCCGAAATTTTGCAGTGGTGTAGCAGTGCCGATGCTCTTAGTTAAAGGCCCTACAGTACAAAAACTACGCGGTGGGGCATGCAGGATTTTCTTACCTACCTAGAGAAAGTTCTTGTAGTTAAAGATGCAATCAAGGAGGTATTTCTGTTGCCGAATGTCTTAGTTATACATGGCCCTAACTTGAATATGTTGGGGCAGCGCGAAAAGCGCATTTACGGCACAACCACTTTGCCCGA
Source organism: Bacillota bacterium (assembly GCA_018333655.1). Taxonomy (NCBI): domain Bacteria; kingdom Bacillati; phylum Bacillota; species Bacillota bacterium. Next base: position 65,698 of record JAGXTJ010000044.1, read on the forward strand.
GTTAAACAACATGCTCATGGCCGCAGCCACGGCTTTGCAGTGGGACGTCAGTATAGTGCAGAGTAACTCTGAGGGTGATATTGTAACCGCCATTCATGAAGCCTGCGGTCACTACGAATGTATTATTATTAATCCTGCTGCCTACACACACTACAGCATCGCCATACGCGATGCTATCGCCGCCTGTTCTGTGCCCACGATTGAGGTTCATCTATCCAATATCTACCAGCGTGAGGAATTTCGGCATAAATCCGTTATCGCTCCGGTCAGCGTAGGGCAGATTAGTGGTTTTGGCCCCTATGGGTATGTACTGGCCCTGCATGCCGCCGCTAATCTTATCGGCACCTCTCCGGCGATACAAAGTTAGTAGCTCTGCTGGTTGTTAAGCGAAATTATACCAATTTGAGGGGGGAATTATAAATGAACTCGCGACTAGAGAAACTACGCCTAGCACTGCCCGAGGACGTCGACGCCCTGCTTATCTTAAAGCCCGACAACCGCACATACATCAGTGGCTTTACCGGCTCTAATGCCTTTGTGGTCGTAGGCCGAGAGGCAGCCATCTTGCTCACAGACTTCCGTTATGTCGAGCAAGCCACCTTGGAGTGCCCCGATTTTACCGTTAGTGATTATGCCCCGGTTATGACTGACAGCTTAAACGCCGCTCTTGCCGCCGCGAACATTAAGTCGCTGGCCTTTGAGAGTGATTTTGTTACCGTCAGCCAGCATGAAATGCTGCAGGAGAAACTCACGGCAAGGCTACTACCCACTACTGGTCTGGTGGAAAACTTGCGCCAGGTAAAAGACGCCGCTGAAATCGAGGCCATGCGTCAGGCGGCCCTTATCGCTGAAGCAGCTTTGGCCGAGGTCTTGCCTCTTATCAAGGTCGGGGTCAGTGAAAAATATATCGCTCTAAACCTCGAGTTCGCTCTGCGACGCCTTGGGGCTTCACGCCTGCCCTTTGATATTATAGCCGCCTCTGGGCCTCGCTCGAGCCTGCCCCATGGTCGGGCCACAGAACGTCTCATAGAATGCGGAGATTTCTTGACGCTTGACTTTGGCGCTGTGTACAATGGTTATTGCTGCGACATGACCCGCACCTTTGTCGTGGGTGCAGAGCCTACACCCGAACAGAGTAAAGTGTATGGCACAGTGCTCGAGGCGCAACTAGCGTCACTGGCCGCCATTAGACCGGGAATGATCGGCCGCGAGCTAGACCAAGTAGCGCGCGATATCATCACCGCGCACGGCTATGGTGAGAGGTTTGGGCACGGCCTAGGACATGGGGTGGGTCGCGCCGTGCACGAAGGACCTGGTGGAGGCAGTAAATCCGAAGACAAGTACCTCCCCGGCATGGTCATCACCATTGAACCCGGCATCTACTTGCCGGAATGGGGTGGGGTGCGCATTGAAGACATGGTGCTCATCACGGATGACGGCTACAAGAACTTTAACAGCTACCCCAAGGCACTGACTCGCGTCGGCTAGTCAAAGAGCAGTAAAGCCCTATATTTAGGAGGATGCAGCAATGATTTCAACAAGCGAATTTCGTACGGGCCTGACGGTGGAAATAGATGGTGTGGTCTACCAAATCATCGACTTCCAGCACGTCAAACCCGGTAAAGGGGCGGCCTTTGTGCGCGCCAAGCTAAAAAATGTCATGACTGGCGGCGTGCAAGAGATGACTTTTCGCGCGGGTGAAAAAGTGAACCGTGCTCATGTGGAACGCCGCACCATGCAGTACCTCTACGATACGGGCGATTTCTACACTTTTATGGACACCGAGAACTATGAGCAAATGAATGTCAATCACGCCACTATCGGGGACGACATCAAATACCTGAAGCCCAATGAGAATATTAGTCTACTTATGTACCAGGAAAGAGTAATGGGGGTTGAGCTGCCTTTCTATGTGGAGCTCACCGTTGCCGATACCGCCCCCGGCTACCGCGGCGACACCGCCACGGGGGGCAGTAAACCAGCCACTATGGAGACAGGCTTAGTTATCAATGTGCCCTTCTTTATCAATGTCGGCGACAAACTGCGCATTGACACGCGCACCAAGGAATATCTCGATCGGGCTTAATTTGTGGGAGGTGCCTCTACATGCTGTTGACAGGCGACCAATTGCGCCAGATTTTTGCTCATACCTCTCCCTTTACGGCGAACGGAACATTAAAGCCGGAAGGAGAGCGCGTGACCCTGCTCGCCGCTAATGCCAATTTCCCCCTCGAGCTACAATTTCGCGCCTTCGCCATGGCTGCAGCAGCAGGCGATTGTTCTCCCATCATTGTGCAGATTAGCCAAAATTCTGCCGAAGCCGCCGCCGGAGACCCTGGCAAGGTTCCGCCCCTTAAAGGTGTAGAGCACTACAGCCCGGATACTAATGTCGTGCTAGGCGCGCAAATTGCTGCGGCCCAACTTGCCCGCTACGCGCGCGAGTACAACGCGCCCTATGTCGCGCTTTCGCTCGACCACTTTAAAGTGCCGTCCTTTCCGCAGGCAGAGCCGCCACAGGTTGCTGGGCTCTCTTACGAGCTGGCCGAGGCCAAGGTGCAGCATGCCCTTGACCATATGCGGCCCGTGTTTGGTGCAGAAGCAGAGCTAGATATCCGCACGCGCGAGCTCTACTGCCACTACCTCTTAAGCCCCGCCTATGTGCGCTTTAAGCGCGATTTTGCCCGCATTGTGGAGTTGGTGCGCCCCGCATGGGGTATGATTGATACCGAGCACCTGCCGCCCGCCCTTGATTTTGTGGTGACGCGCGACATTCGCGATACAGTGCGCCACCTAGTCGGCAATGAGGAGATTATTATCGAAGCGGAGTTTGGTGCGACTGGCACAAGTGGGCAAGCCCTAGACTACAAGAAACTTAGGGGCGCGGAGTTAGATCATTTTGCGGCACAGGTAGTCTCTTTCATTCAATATACAGGTGCCGATGCCATCGCCTACCCCATCGGCATGGAACATGCCGCCAAAAAAGATAAGCGTCATGAACCAGATATAGAGAGGATAGAGGTAGTACAGACGGCACTCTACCAAGCCCTTGGCCGGTACATACCTTTTGCTCAGCATGGGGGTTCGGGTGCGGCTAAAATTGCCCGTGGTCTCGTAGGCAAGAACAATGTCAATACCCATTTTCTCGTGGAGGGCTCACTCGCGGTAGGAGAGTACGCGGTCGCCCATATTGAAGCCATACGGGCCGGCGACAAAAAATACTGCGGCCCGGCCATCTTCACCCAGTACATGCAGGCGGTAGCGGCAGGTGCTCTAGGCAAGCTTAAAGAAACAGGCAGCCTTAATTTGGGCAAGCAGCTTCGAGAGCACATGTCACTAGCCACACGTAAGCTACCCCGGGCCTCAGTAGGTACACCTATGGGGGCATATGACGAGTAAGGGAGGTTCTGTAGGTGGTTGTACAGATTCCGCGTCCCACCATTGAGCGTCTGCCCCTTTACTTACGCTGTCTTACACGTCTAGCTAGTAGTGGGGTGGAAGTGGTCTCTAGCGAGGAACTTGGCAAATTACTTGCCATCACCTCAGTGCAAATTCGCAAAGATTTGGCCTATTTCGGCGAGTTCGGGCGCAGGGGAGTCGGCTACGATGTTTCTTCCTTGCTCGCGCAAGTTTCGCAAATTCTCGGTGTCGACCGAGCGCGCAAACTGGCCCTGGTTGGGGTGGGGCACCTTGGTCAAGCTCTCGCCAACTATGACGGTTTTCGTGAGCATGGCTTCAATATTTCGGCCGTTTTTGATGCTGACCCGAGCAAAATCGGGCTTACCATTGCCGGGCAGCGCGTTTTGCCGGTGCATCGCATCGGGGAGATGCTGCCCCAGATAGGTGTGGAAATGGCTATTCTCGCCGTACCGGCCCATGCTGCGCAAAAAGTTACCGACGCCCTGGTGCAGGCTGGCATCAAGGCCATCTGGAATTTTGCTCCGGTGCGGCTAATCGTGCCCGACCATGTCGAAATACGCCAAGAAAACATGATTGTCGGCCTACTCGCACTGTCTTACTACTTAGCGCAACGGGGCAAGTAACCAATATTTTGCTTAACCAGCGCTCTGGCGCTGGTTAAGTCTTTGCCCAAAACAGTGTTGACCATGTATAAAACCCATGCTACAATTACAACTGGACAAAGTGATATTTTTCACAAAGACTAAATCATCTGACAAATCATGTGCGAGGTGGGACACCCATGTTAACAGTTGCCGAACTTAACGAGATCAGATCCCGAGTGAGAAAACAGCTGCGCGTGCGTACCAATGGTTCAGCGGTGAAAGTCATTATTTCTGCTGGGACTACGGCTATTGCTGCCGGTTCACGCGCTATTATGGCTGCTGCCCTCGACGAAATTGCTACTAAGGGGCTCTCTACCGTGCAAGTTGAGCAACGTGAAATTGATGTCTTAGCAACCGAACAACCAGCGGTCATTATTTTAGCTCATGACGAAGAGATCTTAGTGAAGAACTGCACGCCAGATATGCTGCGTGAGCTCATGCAAAAAGCCGCGCAACAAAACGGCGAAGTAGCCGATTCCTAATATACGATAGGAGGTGCTGTTATGGCCTATATACGCTCTCATGTTCTTGTTTGCGCTGGTACCGGCTGTACGTCTTCTGGCTGTAAAGCCGTTGAGAACTCGATGCAGGCTGAAATCGCCAGATTAGGACTCGAAGAAGAAGTAAAGATAGTAGAAACAGGCTGTTTTGGTTTCTGTAAAATCGGCCCCATCGTCATGGTCTACCCCGAGGGCTCTTTTTACTGCCATGTTAAGCCGGAAGATGCTCCCGAATTAGTGAACGAGCATCTCTTGAAGGGGCGCATGGTGGAGCGCTTGCTCTATCGCGACGTGCAAAACCCCAAGCCCACCGCTTTTTTTACTGATATCGACTTTTACAAGAAGCAGCAGCGCGTAGCTTTGGCTAACTGCGGCTCGATCGACGCGGAGAGCATAGAGGAGTACATCGGGGTGGATGGCTATCAGGCTCTCGCCCAAGTCGTTACCCAGATGACCCCGGCTGAAGTCATCCATGCTGTTAAGCAATCTGGTTTGCGCGGACGCGGGGGCGGTGGTTTTTCTACCGGTCTCAAGTGGGAGTTTGCGGCGCGCAGCGCAGGCCCAATTAAGTATGTCGTCTGCAATGCCGACGAAGGCGACCCAGGGGCTTTTATGGACCGCAGTATTCTGGAAGGCGACCCTCATTCTATTATCGAGGCCATGGCTATCGCTGGCTACGCCATTGGGGCTAGTCAGGGCTATGTGTATGTGCGAGCCGAGTACCCCATAGCGGTAAACCGACTGGCTATTGCTATCGAGCACGCGCGCACATTGGGTGTTCTTGGCAGCGGCATCTTCGGCACGAAATTTAACTTTGATCTGTCTATACGCCTAGGCGCGGGTGCCTTTGTCTGCGGCGAGGAGACGGCTCTCTTGGCCTCTATCGAAGGCAAGCGCGGCATGCCTAAGCCACGTCCTCCTTACCCTGCGGTGCGGGGACTATGGGACAAGCCCACACTCATTAACAATGTCGAGACCTTTGCCAATATCCCTAAAATCATTACCAAGGGTCCCGAGTGGTTTTCCGCCATGGGCACGGAGAAGTCCAAAGGAACCAAGGTCTTTGCCCTTGCCGGCAACATTAATAACACCGGCCTCGTAGAGGTGCCCATGGGCATCACCCTGCGAGAAATAATCTACGATATTGGCGGCGGTATCCCCAATAAAAAGGCCTTTAAGGCTTGCCAGACGGGTGGACCTTCGGGCGGTTGCCTGCCCGCGTCTTACTTGGATACCCCCGTTGATTACGACAACCTTATCGCTGTAGGCTCCATGATGGGCTCTGGCGGACTTATCGTTATGGACGAAAGTAACTGCATGGTCGATGTGGCGCGCTTCTTCTTGGAGTTTACCCAGGAGGAATCTTGTGGCAAGTGTGTGCCTTGCCGCGAAGGTACGAAGCGCATGCTAGAGATACTAGAGGGTATTACTAAGGGGCATGGGCAGAGTGGGGACATCGACCTGCTGGAGGAACTTGCCGAGACGATTAAGGGCGCGTCTCTCTGTGGCCTAGGTCAGACGGCTCCTAACCCGGTACTCGCCACCCTGCGCTTTTTCCGCGATGAGTTCTTGGCGCATGTTGTGGATAAAAAATGTCCGGCGGGCGTTTGCCAATCTCTCCTGACATACAGCATCATTTCCGAAAAATGCAAAGGCTGCACTCTGTGCAAGAAGGTTTGTCCTGTAGACGCCATAACCGGCAGCCTCAAGCAAGTGCATGCTATCGACAATGCCAAGTGTATTAAGTGTGGCGCCTGTGTACCTAAGTGTCCCTTTAAAGCCATCGTACGCTAGCCACGGAAAGGAGAATTTGCATGGAACGACTTAAGCTAACTATAGACGGTACCCCGGTTGAGGTAGACCCCGGTTCCACAGTTCTCGATGCCGCAAGAAAAGCTGGCGTGCATGTTCCCACTTTGTGCTACCATCCTGAACTGCGCCTAGAGGGTTCCTGCCGCATTTGCGTCGTTGAGATTGAGGGTATGAAGACTCTGGCCGCCTCATGCGTTTATCCCGCCACGAGTGGCATGGTGGTCAGAACGAATTCTGAAGTGGTGCGCAAAACCCGCAAGTCCATAGTCGAACTTCTACTCGCCAATCATCCCCAAGATTGCCTCGTCTGTACTCGGCACGGCACCTGCGAGCTACAAGACCTCTCGCATCAGCTCAATGTGCGTAAGATTCGCTTTAAGGGCGAAAAACGCCAGCTAGCACTAGATGAGAGCAGTATCGCCGTCGTGCGCGACCCCAATAAGTGCATTCTCTGCGGTCGCTGCCTGCGCGTTTGCGAGCATACGCAAAAAGTATCGGCCATTGGTCTCTCCGGCCGCGGCTCGCACTCTGTCGTCACCACACCCTTTAACCATGGGCTAGCTGAAGGCCCCTGTGTCTCCTGCGGGCAGTGCATTAAAGTGTGCCCGGTAGCGGCCCTGCGTGAAAGAGATGCCAGCGAACAAGTATGGAAGGCCTTGGCCAGCAAGAACTTGCATGTTGTCGTGCAGGTAGCCCCTGCTGTGCGCGCTGCCCTAGGCGAAGAGTTTGATATGCGCCCCGGCTCCCTGGTTACGGAAAAGATGGTCACGGCTCTGCGCAGACTGGGTTTTGACCAAGTCTTTGACACCCAGTTCGCCGCCGATCTCACGGTCGTGGAAGAAGGGTACGAACTCCTCTCGCGCCTCGAAAAGAACGAGAATTTGCCGCAAATTAGCTCCTGCAGCCCTGGCTGGGTCCATTACGCTGAGCTTTTCTTCCCGGAGATGCTGGCTCATGTCTCTACTTGCAAGTCGCCGCAACAGATGTTTGGGGCGGTGGTCAAAACCTACTACGCCGAGCGCAATGGACTTGACCCCAAGAACATTTTTCATGTCGCTATCATGCCATGCACGGCCAAGAAGTTCGAAGCCAGCCGTAGCGAGATGGGTCGTAACGGAAGCCAGGATGTAGATGCGGTCCTTACCACTAGGGAACTCGCGTCCATGATTAAAGAAGCAGGCATTGATTTTGCCAACCTGCCGGACAGCGAATTTGACTTGCCGCTGGGTATGTCTTCTGGCGCAGGCACCATCTTTGGTGTGACTGGCGGAGTCACCGAGGCAGTGCTACGCACCGTCTACGAGCTTAAGACCGGTAAAGAGCTAGATGAAGTAGAGTTTCATGCGGTGCGTGGTTTTGGCGGCGTAAGAGAGGCGCAAGTACCCCTCAATGGTTTAACTTTAAAAGTAGCCATTGTTAACTCCTTGGGTCAAGCAGAGAAAGTTCTGCAAAAGGTTAAGGCTGGGTTGGCGCACTACCACTTTATTGAGATTATGGGCTGCCTGGGCGGCTGTATTGGTGGCGGTGGACAGCCCTTTAGCAAGGACGCCGATATCAAACAGAAACGAGCCTCGGCTCTATACCGTCAGGACCACTTAAAGCGTGTGCGCAAGGCCCATGACAATCCGGCCATTAAGGAGCTCTACCGTACTTTTCTCGGAGAGCCCAACGGACACAAGGCCCACGACCTACTTCACACACATTACCAAGAGCGTCCGCGCTACTAATTGGGGGTGCAGTACATGACTTTAGAAAAAAAATGCCACACCTGTCCAGGCTGCGATGGGGCGCGTGATCCTAAGTTTGACGAACTAGACCAAGTCATAGCCGCACACAAGTCGCTTGAGGGTGCCCTCATCATGATTCTGCATAAAGCGCAGCAGATCTTCGGCTACCTGCCCGAGGAAGTACAGCGCTATGTGGCCAAGACACTTAACATTCCCCTCACCGATGTGTACGGCGTCACTACCTTTTACTCCTACTTCTCTCTCACGCCGCGCGGCAAGTACCGCATTGCCATTTGCATGGGCACCGCCTGCTACGTGCGCGGCGCGGGCGAGCTGGTGACGGCCTTTGAGAAGCAACTAGACATTAAAGTCGGCCAGACTACGCCCGATCGTCTCTTTACCCTCGAAGTATCACGCTGCATAGGGGCCTGCGGTCTCGCCCCCGTACTAACAGTGAACGAGGACGTTTACGGCAATATCGGCGCGGACCGCGTTCCTTCTATCATCACCAAGTACCGCGACCGTCAACAAGCTTTAGCGACTGGCAATTAGCCAGTCCTTTTTTTCTTGCCCACGCCCTCTGTCACAATCTTTGTTCTAGAGCTATAATTATAGTAACTCCACCCCTAACTCCCCGCCCCTCTTTTCCTGCCTCTTATTTCTTGCCTCTATCTTCCTGCCTCTTATTTCTTGCCTCTATCTTCTTGCTTCTATTCTCTTGCTTCCTGCTTCTTGCTTCTTGCCTCTATCTTCTTGCTTCTATTCTCTTGCCTCTTGCTTCTATTCTCTTGCTTCTTATCTCTTGCCTCTTGCTTCTTGCTTCTATTCTCTTGCCTCTTGCTTCTATTCTCTTGCCTCTTGCTTCTTGCTTCTATTCTCTTGCTTCTTGCTTCTTGCTTCTATTCTCTTGAACCGGGGTGTTGCACTATGCGCGTTATAACATTATGCGTCGGTAGCTCCTGCTACCTGCGCGGTGCCCACAAAGTTGCCGAGGCTATTGAGCACTTTATTACCAGGCACGGCCTCGCTGCCCAGGTGGAATTACAAGGGCACTTTTGTCTCAACCGTTGTTTAGAAGGTGTGGCCGCCGACCTCGACGGGCACCCTTTGCCGCGCCTTACTCCTGCTAATACGGCAGATATAATGGCTCTGTACATGCTAAAGGAGGCGTAAGCGTGGGAGCAATACAAGTACGACAAGGTTATTGTAAGAGCTGCTATGCCTGTATCCGCGCCTGCGAAGTAAAGGCCACCTCTATACGCCGTGGCCAGGCTTCCATAATTGACGATGACTGCTTGTCTTGCGGCGAATGCCTCGCCCACTGTCCGCAGAAGGCTCGCGAAATTCGTAGCGACATAGAGGTTGTACGCAATTTGCTCAAAGGAGTCACGCCCTTGTGGGCCAGCCTTGCACCCGCAGCCGCGGTGGGCAAGTACACTCTGCTGGAATGGGAGACTAGGCTTATGCGGGCAGGTTTCGCCGGTGTCAGCCTTACGAGCTGGGGGGCAGTGCCAGTCGCCGCCGCCTACAACGAAGCCGCTCTACGCGAGGGCTGGGTGCTTACGACCGCCTGTCCTGCCGCGGTCAAACTTGTCTGCCGTTTTTTCCCTACGCTTACCTCGCATCTCGCCCCTGTGGCCTCGCCCATGCTCACCCATGCCGCCTGGCTTAAGGAGACCCATAAGGCCAAAGTGGTCTTCATTGGCCCTTGCGCCGCCAAAAAGACGGAGGCCCAAGGCAGTACGCACATGGCTGCAGCCCTCACTTTCGCTGAGGTGTTGCCTTTGTTGGCAGAGACTTCACCTGCAGTTGACCGCGAGCATGCCAGCCTCTCTTTTTCTGCGCAAGGGCTGATGCACTTTCCTGTACCGGCGGGGCTCGCGTCGGCAGTCGATGTTCCGGTGCTGGCAGTTGACGGCGTTAGCGATCTATGGGGTTTTTTGCGGCGCGTGGAAAGGGGAGAGACGACTCCGCGAGGCATTGTCGAGATGTCTGCCTGTCGCGGTTCCTGCCTAGGGGGGCCGGCCGCTTTTTGCCGCGACCTCACGCTCTCGGAGCGCCGCGCCATGCTGGTTACTTTGCCTGAGGGGCGAGTACATAGCGCCCTGCCCCTACGCAGACACTTCTTGCCCCAGCCAGTTTTGCGCAACACGCCTAGCGACGCCGCCGTGGCCGATGTGCTTAACCTCTTAGGTAAAGCAGACAAAGCGACAGAGTATAACTGCGGTGCTTGCGGCTACCATACTTGCCGTGACAAGGCCCTTGCGGTGGTAAATGGCCGTGCAGAGCTTGAGATGTGCCTTCCCTACATGCGTACTAAGGCGGAGTCTCTGGCCAATCTTATCCTCGCCTCTACACCGAATGCCGTCATCTTAGTGGACAGAGAACTGCATATTAGGGAGTGGAATGCCGCGGCGGAGCGCCTGTTTGGCATTCCGGAGGCACATGCGCTTCATAGAAATATCGCCGATTTTCTTCCCGCCGAAGACTATGCGGCTCTCTTTGCAAATTCTTTTTCTATACCGGGCAAAAAAATTAGCGTTATCCCGGGTGTAGTCACTCTTTTCACCGCCTCCTTGGTCAAGGGTGGTGAGTTAGCCATGGGCATCTATACAGACATCACCCGTCTTGAGGAGCAGGGTCAAGCCCTGCTTAAAGTGAGGCAAGAAACCATTGAGCGCGCGCAAGAAGTAATTAACAAGCAAATGCGCGTCGCGCAGGAGATAGCGAGCCTCTTAGGCGAGACCACGGCCGAGAGTAAAGTATTGCTCCTAAAACTGATGAAGGTAGTGCAGGGCGACGCCAAATGAGTCTCTACTTCGAGACCTTTTCGCGACAACTTCACAAGTGGGGTGAGGAGCTGTGTGGCGACCATGTCGAAATCGTCCGCACCCCCGAGAACATCATTATTACCCTCGCCGATGGTCTTGGTAGCGGGGTAAAAGCCAATATTCTCTCTACACTGACGACAAAAATAGCCGCCTCCATGCTTAAAGAAGGCGTGCACTTTGATGAAGTGATCTCCACCATGGCCGCGACCCTGCCGGTATGTAGTCAGCGCGGTGTGGCGTACTCCACCCTGACGATTTGTCAGATAAAGCCCAGTGGAGAATGCTACCTGGCCGAATTTGATAGCCCCGAGGCCATTTTTCTGCGGCGGGGAGAGTCACTGCTGCTGCCGCGCCATGAGCGCCTCGTCTTTGGCAAAGCCATTTTTGAGAGCCACTTTAACTTGCAACAAGGGGATACGGTGCTCTTTATCTCCGATGGCGTGATTCATGCCGGCATTGGCACGAGTCTTAACATGGGCTGGCGCCTAGCGAATGTGGCCGCCTATGTCGCCAACCTGGCCCGCAAGAACACTAGTTTGCGCGGTATGGTCAGCTCGTTGGCTAACACTTGCCATCATCTCTATGCCGGCCGACCAGGTGATGACGCGACTATCGTCGGTCTTCGCGCTGGCTTGCCCAAGCACCTGGCGCTACTTACGGGTCCGCCACAAAACATGGCCCTTGACGACATGGTCGTCGACCGTTTCATGTCTCTAGCGGCCATCAAAGTGATTTGTGGGGGAACAACGGCACAAATGGTCGCCCGACGCCTAAATGTGACTGTGTCGACGGCCATTAGCACTATGGACGAAGACGTACCACCTATCGCTACTATGCCCGGCATAGACCTGGTCACTGAAGGGATGCTCACCCTTACCGCCGCGCTCGCCATCATACGCAGCTTCGCCCTAGCGCAGGGGGACCTCTCAGACAGTAAGTTGCTCAAAAATAAGGATGGCGCGTCGCGCCTAGCCGATCTCCTCATGAACCACTGCACACATGTGCTGCTTCTCGTGGGCTGTGCGGTCAATGCCGCGCATATCGAGCACTTAGCGCCACAACTCGGCTTACGCCGCCAACTCACCACTGACTTGGCGCATTACTTGCGCTTGCTCGGCAAAGAAGTGGTAGTGGAATATTTTTAAGCCGCCAGTGACGAAAAACCCCCACAAGCATAATGCTTCTGGGGGCAAATTTACTTAAGTTCCCATTTCCCAGGGGATAGTTGTTCCAGGGTCGAATTTGGCATAGGCGTCTGACATTAAGCTAATGTAGTGGTCTAGGTCAGACGCTGTCTTGGCTTCGCAACGGGTGACAATTACTGGGCCTGTGTTTGAGGCACGAAAGAGGCCCCAGCCGTGGGGAAAGAGGACGCGCACACCGTCGATGGTGATGACTTCGTAGTGCTTGGCGAATTCTTGCCGGAGCATTTCTACGACATTAAACTTTTCGGTGTCGGGACAAGGAATGCGCACTTCGGCCGTCGTATGGTACTGTGGCGCATCAGCCAGTAGCTCTGATAATTTGCTTGTGGTATTAGACATGATGCGTAGCAGGCGGCCGCAGGCGTAGAGAGCGTCATCAAAGCCGTAGTACTCATCGGCAAAAAAGATGTGCCCCGACATTTCACCCGTAAAGACGGCGTTAGTCTCCTTCATGCGCGCTTTAATGAGGCTGTGGCCTGTTTTACAAAACTCCGGACGCCCGCCGAGGCGTTGTACTTCATCTACAAGGGCCTGGGAGCACTTCACTTCTACCAAGCAAAGAGTGCCGGGATACTTGGGGAGTATTTCGCGCCAGAAGAGAATCATGAGCCTGTCACCCCAGACAAAGTCTCCGCGGTCATCGACCACGCCGATGCGGTCACCGTCGCCGTCAAAGGCCACCCCGAAGTCAGCTTTTTCTTCGAGTACTCGGCGGCGTAAGGCGACAAGATTTTTGGGCTTAACAGGGTCGGGCTCATGATTGGGGAAGGCGCCATCTGGGGTAAAGTAGAGGGGGATGTAATCTAAGTCTAAGGTGTCGAGGAAGGCACCGGTAAGCGGTCCTGCGCTACCATTGCCGCAATCGACAACGACTTTTAAGCGGCGCGGTCCTAGCGGGAGTTTGTGCCGCAGGGTGGACAGGTACGCGTCCTCGATATTGTACTCGAGGTGTGTGATTTGCGACACAGGCTCTAGTGTGGTGGCGGCTACCTCGCTCGGTGGTAGTGTAGCGGCCAGGGCGCGTATTTTTTGAATCTCGCTGCCATAGATAGTGCTACTGCCGAGGAGCACTTTAAGACCATTGTCGGGAGGGGGATTGTGGCTGGCAGTTATCATCAGCCCGGCCTCAATTTTAAGGTGCTTGGAGGCAAAATAGAAGGCGGGGGAGGTCACTAAGCCTAGATTGGTGACCTTCATGCCATACTCCGCTGCTAGTGCTAGGATGGCCTGACTAATGCGTGGAGAACTCTGGCGGCAGTCCTGCCCGAGCAAAAACTCACGGTGGCCTTGTAGGGCAAAGTAAGTGAGCACGGCACGGATAAGTTCGTTAAGTGCGGCGGGGTGGAGATCACTTTCTGCATGACCGCGGATGTCGTATTCGCGAAAGATAAGTGGATTAACTGGCACGAAAAAACCCCTCTCATGGCGCATTATCTTTATCAATTTCGCTATTTTAAGGAAGTAACCTTATCTTGGTGGAACTTTGTAACCAAACTGCAACATTGAGCATAGAAGAAGCGATGCACAAGATGGCGAATGTCTCCAAGGAATTAGGCTTAGGTGAGGGAGTGTAGTAAGTGGAACGCAAAGGTATAGTGATGGTGTACACTGGAAATGGCAAGGGCAAGACTACGGCAGCCTGTGGCTTGGTACTTCGGGCGGTAGGTCATGGGCACAAGGTAGCCTTTGTGCAATTTATGAAAGGTCAGCCCACAGGCGAGGTAGAGGCCATGCGAAAATTTTTGCCGGGTGTCGATGTTTTTCGCTACGGTAGAGACGTTTTCGTCGACCAAAGTAACCCTGACCCTGAGGACGAGCAATTGGCTGCAGAGGGTTTACGCCAAGCCCTAGACCTGCTCGCGAGCGATATTGACTTGCTGGTGCTTGATGAGGTCAATGTAGCGATTGACTATGGGCTCGTCTCGGCCGAAAAATTGGTGGCTGCCATACACCACCGCAGACCCCAGATGACAGTTGTGCTCACCGGGCGTGGCCTAAGCCAGATGGTAGAAAATGTGGCCGACTTGATAAGTGAAGTGCGAGAGGTTCGTCACCACTGGCGGAAGGGAATACCGGCCCAGGTGGGGATAGAAGAATAAAGGGTGCGGTATCTCCTATGTTTCGCTGGGGCAAGCTAGGCGAGAAACTGTTGTGGGGGGCGAGTTGTGGACAGACATGCTGTAGAGTGGCGCACTAAGGAGCTTAAGAGCCGCACGGAGAGCTTGAAGGCCTATGTCGGGCGACAGGCAGAGAGCAGTCAGAACCACAAAGATGTACTGCTGCTCGAAACTGTCGCCTGTCTCACGGAACTCACCGAAATCACCGGCGAGTTACTAGAACAATATGTTCAGTTGATGTCGCAGTACGGCCTGCAGCAAGACTTTGCCGAAGAAACAGAGCAAGAGGAGATATACATGCTCTGCCCCCTGAGCCATGGAACTTGCCCAGAATAAACATAGGCGCCCCCGGGGGCGCTTTTTGTTTTAGGGAAGTATTGTCCTAAAGGAGAGAGGTTGTTCATAGTAATGTAATCAGAAGGGCGGGTGAAAACGTGGACAAGACACCAAGCAGTGAATGGACTAGCCTCCTTAGGTATATGCCGTCTTCCTGGCACGAAGTACTGAGCCCGCTGTTGTTTTTCGAACTACGTGTGCGGGTGGACAAACCACTGCAAATCGTGGCGAGAGGTGGAGAGAGACTGCTACCCCTAACGGCCACAAGTCGAGACATTAAGCACCTGGTGGCTGCTTTCTCGCAGAGTTCGCTTTATGCCTTTGAAGAGGAACTCAAGCAGGGCTACATAACACTGCCGGGTGGGCATCGCGTGGGATTTGCCGGCAAGGTGCTGCAGGACGGCGCGGGCAAAGTGAGAGGGCTAAAAGACATATCGTCCCTATGTTTGCGCGTGGCGCGCACTGTGCCGGGTTGTGCCGACCGCTTGCTGTCCTCTTTGCTCGACCCAGGGGGGGTGCCCTACCACACCTTACTAATTTCTCCACCACAAGGTGGCAAGACAACAATGCTGCGGGATATTGTGCGGCAAGTGAGCGATGGCGGCCAGCGCGTGTGTGTGGTAGATGAACGCTCAGAAATCGCTGGCTGCTACCAAGGAAGGCCGCAGTTAGATGTGGGTAGGAGGACTGATGTTCTAGATGCCTGCCCCAAGGCCCAGGGCATGTTGATGGCTCTGCGCGCTCTATCGCCTAATGTACTCGTCACCGACGAAGTAGGGCGCGCCGAAGACGTAGCGGCCATTGAAGAGGCCCTAAATGCCGGGGTACGGGTGCTGGCCACCGCGCATGGTGCCAATTTGGGTGATGTAGCGCGACGCCCACAATTAGCGCCGCTCATGGGGAGAAATTTGTTCCAGAGGGTGGTCATCATGAGTACCCGCTGTGGCCCTGGCACTGTTGAGTATGTTGGCGAGCCCTTGTCAGCAGGATGTTAGACCTAAGATTTATCTTAAGCGTGGCCTGCTTTGGCTTGGTTCTTTCTGGCTCGGCCATGATCGGCTTTGGCATCGCCAAAAATTATGCCGATCGTCCTCGGCAGCTGCAGAGCCTTCGCACCGGCGTGGAAATGCTGCTGACTGAGATCGTCTATGCGGCTACACCATTGTCTGAAGCCTTAAGCGGGGTGGGCAAAACGCAGGCCCAACCTATCGCCGAGTTTTTTGCCGAGGTGGGTACTGGCATTTCTGAGATGATGACCGTAAATGAGGCCTGGGCCAGGGGGCTAGAAGGCCTGCAGTTTTCTTCGGCCTTACTACTGCCTGATCTCGAAGTGCTGCGTTCCCTAGGGGAGGTCCTCGGCGTGAGCAGTAGAGAAGACCAAGAGCGACACTTGCTCTTAGCCTGCCAGCGGCTGCACGCCCTGCATGTAGCCGCAACAGATGAAGCCAGCCGCAATGTGCGCATGTGGCGGTATCTTGGGTTTCTCATTGGGGTGGTCGTCGTTATCATCATCTTGTAGTGGGGGGGTCCTATATGGAGATGAACTTTAGAGACATGATGCAAATGACAGCCTTTTTGCTAGCTTTAGGGATTATCTATAATCTGCTCTACAATTGGGACCGCAAAGAGTCAGCAGGGCTGGTGATGATAACGGGCGTAGTAATGGTTCTCACCTACTTGGTGTACCAGGTGGTGGCCCTGTTTCGGGCCATACAAACACTGATGCACTTCTAAAATGGGTATCTTTCATTTTGTGATTTTAGCGGTGGCAGTGTCGATGGCGACCTTGATCTTAAAACAGTTCCGACCTGAACTAGGACTAGTCCTCGTAGTGGTGGCCTCGGTGGCGCTGATGATGACACTACTAAGTCGCATGGCGGTGGTCATGGCGCTAGTTGAAGAAGTAGCGCAAAGGGCGGATA
This sequence comes from Bacillota bacterium, assembly GCA_018333655.1. NCBI lineage: Bacteria > Bacillati > Bacillota > Bacillota bacterium. The sequence goes on from JAGXTJ010000044.1 coordinate 82,209, forward strand.
TTGGGAGCCTACATCTTAACACAATTTTTAGGATTATGGGGGTTGCCTTTGTGGCTGAATTTGGAGCTATGCTCTGCAAAGATGCCGGCGAGAACGCTCTCTCCGCCAAGGTGGAGCTGGCCGGCAAGCTGATTATCCTTGGTCTGTCGGTACCCTTGGTGCTAGTGATACTAGAGACTTTGTTGCGGCTGATTCCCTGAGGTAGAAATGAGACGGATAAAGATACTTTTAGGCGTCGTGTTGACCTTGCTACTACTACTGTGCCTAGCTCCACAGGCCCACGGCTCGGAGCAAGCAGGTGGGCTAGAACTTGACGCCGTACTCAATCAACAACTGCGTGAACTCAATTTGCACTCTTTCGAAGAGGTGCTGCGCGATGTGGAAGAAGAGTATGCGGGGTTTGTTCCTGAGCTTACTATAGAGGGTCTGACTTTGGGCTTGGGGGGCAGTGGGGGGCTGAACCCGCGCCAAGTGCTTATCAACTTAAGCCGTTTTGCATTGGGGGAAGTATCGCGGCAAACTTCTCTTCTCGGGAGGATTATTGTTGTAGCGATGCTCTGCGTGCTGATGAAAAAAATGCAGGACAGTTTTGGGGGCAGCGTCGGCAATGCCGCCTATGGCGTCTGTTTTTTAGTGCTAGTGGGCGTCGTTTTGCAGAGTTTCTCTCTACTGACCCGCGAGGTGATGAATGCGGTAGAGCTTATGATAAGCCTTCTTTATAGCTTGCTACCAGTTCTGTTATCACTCCTAGTGTCGCTAGGTGCCGCAGGTTCGGCGGCGCTCTTTCATCCGCTAGTCGCGGCAACAGCGACGACTGTCAGCACAGTGGTCAGGAATTTAGTGATACCACTTATTTATTTCGCGGGGATTCTCACTTTGCTTAATGCTCTATCCGATAAAGTGCAGGTCAGCAAACTAGCCAGTCTACTAAAAGACTTGAGTATCGCCATTCTCGGCATTTCCTTTACCGTCTTTGTCGGTCTCAGTGTGGTGCAGGGCACGGCTGCTGGTGTGGCCGATGGCATTGCTCTGCGCACGGCGAAATATGCAGTGAAAAACTTTATTCCTGTAGTGGGTGGTTTGTTCGCCGACGTTTTTGAAACGGTGGCCGGGGCTTCGCTGCTCCTTAAGAACGGGATCGGTATAACTGGTCTACTTGCTGTGTTTATCCTGTGCGCTATGCCGGCTCTTAAAGTATTAGTCGTAGTCTTTATTTACCGCCTGGCTGCAGCCATTATCCAGCCCATGGGTGTTACCCCGGTGGCCGAGGCCTTGAGCAATTTGGCAAGCATACTCACCGTGTTGGCAGGGGCGCTCATTACGGTGGGTATCATGTTCTTTATATTGATTACCATCGTTATTGGCGCGGGCAATGCTACGTTATCAATTAGGTGAGGGGCAGAAGCATGATGGAGTTTTTGCGCCTGTGGGTGCAGGATATTGTGGTGTTACTAGTTTTGGCCCTGGTAGTAGATATGGCGCTGCCTAGTGGGCCGCAAAAGCGCTATGTCGATTACGCACTGGGTTTGATGTTGTTGCTGCTTCTTTTGAACCCAGTCAAGCACATTTTAGACAATGAACTGAATGTAGCTGCCATGCTAGCCCAGGCGGAGGCGGAAAGCGACAGGAGGCTTATGGTCCATGAACCACTCTCGGCCCAATCGACCTGGCTGACTTACAGAATGATACTGGAGGACCGTATCTCGGAACTGGCGGCAGAGCATAAGGAGGTCATCACCGCGCAAGCGGAAGTGAGCCTTGAACAAGCAGAGGGGAGCGCTAATTTTGGCCGTCCGACCGCTATTTTGCTGACTATACAGGTGCATGCCAGTGTTTTGCCGGGCGGGGCAGAGGAGGCACACTTAAACAGCGACATCAAGGAGCGACTGGCTGAGGTCTACGGCATAGAACAGGCTCACATAGCCATAGAATTTACCAGATAGGAGTGTTACGACTTGGCAAAGGAATTAAATCGCCCGGCGGCTTGGGAGACTACTTTGGCGGCCTCGCTGTACAAGTTAGCTGAAAATAGAAGGGCACAGATGATCTTGGCCATCATTCTGCTGCTCCTAGCGATAAGGATGTTTATCCCGCCAAGCGCGCCTGCCGACCGGGGAACGGTGAGCACCGAGCAAGTGCTGCCTAGTAAGTGGGCTAGTGTGGAGGAGTACCAACTAAGCCTGGAGCGACAACTAGCTCTCACCCTCTCCCAAATGCAAGGGGTTGGGCAAGTGACAGTGATGCTCACCTTAGGAACCACTTTCGACCAGCAGTTAGCTGTCAATGTACAGCAAACTACGCGCACCACCGAGGAAAGAGATGGGACAGGTGTAAGCAATATGACGAAGGAGAAGATAATGTCTTCTCAACCGGTGATGTCGCGCGTAGGGGGGGGTGAAAGTATTGTGGTCACTACCGAACTTATGCCGCGCATCAAGGGGGTATTGATAGTCGCCACCGGGGCGAAAGATGCTAGGATTCAGGAGTCCTTAATGCGAGCGGCACAAACAATTCTCTCGTTACCCGCGCATAAAGTGCAAGTATTACCAGGAAAATAGGAGGTAGAGAACGATGTTGATCGATAAGAAGATGTTAGCGAAATTTCTTTTGACGGTGGGAGTGGTCGGCGGAGCGATGTACTACACCTTGTCATGGCTTTCACCCCCGCCACGCACAGTCAGCAAACTTGAGCCTCTAGAAGTAGGTGAAGTCCTGCCCGTAGTGGCCCCCGTCACGCCACCCGAACGAGATTTTTTTGCTGAGCACCGTATGGAGAGGGCCCGTGAACGAAGTGAGCGCATAGAGCTGCTGCGTGAGATTGTTAGCAATGTCAATAGCACGCCAGAAGCTCGCAGCAAGGCCCAAATGGAGCTAATAAACATCGGCAGCATCAGGGAAACAGAGATGCAAGTGGAGCGCTTAATCCTCGGGCAGGGTTTTAGCGATACCGTTATCTTTTTTGGCAGTGGCTCAGCAGAGGCCATTGTGCGCGCCCCCTCCCTTACTCAAGTAGAGGCACTTGGCATAGCTGATGTCATTCGCAGTGTAGCCGGAGTGAGGCTACAGAACATTAGGGTGCGCTTCCGCAAATAACGTTGTACCGTCTTTGCAGGTTCTGGTATAATAAGCCCGTAACCTTAGGAGGTGATTTGTCTTGGAGAAAGCTCTCCAACATGGCTCATACGAAGTGGGAACTCTGCGTATAGAGCCTGATGTAGTCGGTGCTATCGCTGGCCTAGCGGCAAGCGAAGTGCCAGGAGTGGCAGGAATGAGTGGTGTCTCGCTCGTAGAGATGCTCCGCAAAAGCAACCTATCCAAGGGTGTCAGGGTGACCATAGGTGAGCGAGAGGCAATTGTAGATTTATACATTGTGCTCGAGTACGGCGTGAAGATTCCTGAAGTGGCACAGCGGGTTCAAGAAAATGTGCGCAACGCCATTGAGACCATGACTAGCCTGCAAGTAGTCGAAGTTAATGTGCACATTCAATCGGTCATTATTCAAGAAGCCAGAGAAGAAGCGCTATCGAGTTAGGCATCGAGAAGGGGGTGCTGTCGGGTGAATATCTTTGATCGCATAATGTTGTCTTTGTACACCCTTGCAGTCGCAGTTGTTACGCTCTTGGTCGTCGGAGCATACCTTAATTTTCCCCCAGGTTGGGGCTATGAGGATCTCGGGCTCCTGCTGACTCGGTGGGAACTGATCCCGGTTGCGATTTACTTCTTCGTTTTTAGCGTGCGTTTCTTAGTGTCAGGCTTGCGCCGAGATCGTCCGTCCAAGGCTGCCATAACCCACCAAGGCGAGCTTGGTGATGTGCGTATTGCTGTGAGTGCTGTGCGCAATTTGGCGCTCCGCACGGCCCAAAATGTCCGCGGTGTGCATACGGCGAAAGCCAGAGTGCAGCTTGGCGAACCGGGCCTGCAAGTTTCTCTTGAGGTGTCGGTGGCGCAGGGTAGCCATATCCCTACTTTGACGACCATCCTCCAAGAAGAGGTCAAGCGCAATTTAGAGGTAAGTACGGGGGTTACCGTCCTTGCCGTCAAAGTGCTAGTGGTGGAAATGTCACCTGCCCCCAAGCATAGGTTGCAGTAGGTGTTGACATGAATAGTGGTTTAAGGCAGTTACTGCTGCTTTACCGGGGCAGACTTATCGGCACTACCCTTGGTATCGTGTTGGCACTGATGTGGATTTTTTTAGGGTTTTGGAGCATGGCCTTTGTCGTGGTCTGCGGAGTGGTTGGCTACTACATCGGCGTGCGGTTTGACGGCGACGAAGATTTTCGCGCGTTCTTAGAGCGTGTGCTGCCGCCCGTTGACTAGAACCACCTGTTTAGAGGTGGTTTTTTCATGGTATATTAAGTTAACACGTCAAACAGGGGAGTGTTTTTTTGAGTAGACGCAACGCAAGGGAGGCGGCCCTACAGTCGCTGTTTCAGTTAGAAGTCGGGCAGATGAGCGCTAAAGACGCCCTTTACTTCGCACTCGAAGTGACGGCACTGCCGGAGAAAGATGAGGCCTATGCCCGCACTGTGGTAGCCATGGCCACTGCAAAATGGGACGAGATTAACGGCCTGATCAGCCAATTTGCCGAAGAATGGTCTTTAGATAGATTGGCACGTGTAGACCGTGCTATTTTGCGACTTTCGATCGCGGAGATGCTCCTTAATGCCCACGATACACCAGTAAGCGTAGTTATCGATGAGGGACTTGAGCTCGCCAAAGAATACAGCACGGAGGAATCTAGTCGCTTTATCCACGGCATTTTGGGCAGTGTAGCGAGTAGTCTTGGCTGGGTACAAACATGAAGTCGGCCGTCCTAGGCATTGACACAAGCAACTACACTACTTCCTTGGCCATGGTGTCGGCTAGCGGCGATGTTCTTGTGGATTCCCGCCAACTCTTGCCTGTCAAGGAAGGCGATGTAGGGCTCAGGCAGACTGACGCCCTATTTTTGCATGTACGTCAGTGGCCAGAGGTATTGCAACAAGGTGAGCTCAGCAGCCTGCAGATTAGCGCGGTGGCTGTAGCCACGCGCCCTACCCCTCAGTCGGGCTCATACATGCCTGTGTTCCTGGCGGGACAGGCCTTTGCCGCCACGGTGGCACGAGTGTTAAATGTGCCCCTCATCGAATTTTCGCATCAGGAAGGGCATATGCGGGCGGCACTACTCCACCACGGTATGATTAGTACCTCTTTTGTAGCCGTGCAAATTTCGGGGGGCACGACAGATGTTTTACAGGCTACTCCGAAGCTAGAGGGGGGCTTCGATATCGCCCTGCTTGCCGAGAGCAGTGATTTGCATGCCGGGCAGTTCATCGACCGCGTGGGTGTACATATGGGTTTAGCTTTCCCTTGTGGTAGGGCCATGGACAAACTTGCCGCCGACTATGCCTTGGCGGGTGGCGAGCCACTACCCATACCTTCTGCGGTAAAGGCAGGTTCGATTAGCTTCTCGGGGCCAGCTTCTCATGCCCTGCGTGCGCTAGATAGAGGCCAGGATAAAGGAGCTGTGGCTCTAGGCGTTTTTCGTTGCATCAGTAACTCTTTAGAGAAGGTGCTGCGTGAGCGCGGGGAAGGTAAAGAGAAAGTTCTTCTCTGTGGGGGGGTCGCGGCCAACACACATATTAGGCAGCGCCTGATGGCTCGCCTGCGCCGGCGCGAGTTCGTGCTGGCCCCGCCCCATTTAGCGGGGGATAATGCGGTGGGTATAGCGGTTTTGGGTTTAGATAGAATGCGGAGCAGGGGTCATTTGTGTTAAAATCTCAATGAAAGACTGTGAGGGGGTTCGTACATTGGCAAAAGTTATTGATGGCAAGGCGCTAGCCAAGAGTATTCGTGAAGATGTGGCCAGGGAGATCGCCGCGCTAGATTACAAACCAAATTTAGCGGTTGTTTTGGTAGGGAGTGACCCAGCTTCGGCTACCTATGTGGGCATGAAAGAAAAAGCTTGCCATGATGTGGGCATGGCCTCGCATGCCTACCGACTCTCTGCCGACATTTCGCAAGGGGAGTTGATGACTCTCATTGCGCGGCTAAACTCTGACCCTACGGTCAGTGGAATTTTAGTACAAATACCGTTACCGCGCCAACTCGACCAGATGGCGATTTTCGGGGCGATTCGGCGCGACAAAGATGTGGATGGTTTTCATCCCATGAATGTCGGCTTGCTGAACTTAGGGCTGCCTGGCTCGTTAGTGCCATGTACTCCAGCGGGGGTTATGGAGATGCTAAAGTCGATTGACTACAATTTGAAGGGCAAGCATGTGGTCGTCGTAGGGCGCAGCAATGTCGTCGGCAAGCCGATGTCAACCCTCGCCCTGCTGGCCGACGCTACCGTGACCATTTGCCACCGCTACACAGAAAATTTGGCGTTTCATACCCGTCAAGCTGATGTCTTGGTAGTGGCCGTCGGCAAAGTGAACTTGATAACCAAGGATATGGTCAAGCCTGGCGCTGTCGTTATCGACGTGGGCACGAATCGCGTGGGTAAAAGTTTGGTCGGTGACGTAGATTACGAGGGCGTGGCAGAGGTGGCGTCATACATAACGCCTGTCCCAGGCGGCGTAGGTCCGATGACGATCGCCATGTTGCTTAAGAACACCCTTGAGGCGGCAAAAATGCAGCATGCTTGAGGCTATTTCTGTCCATAATTTGACTCGCCTGGTGCGAGAGCTGCTCGAAGGGAGTGCGCTCCTTAAGAACTTCTGGGTGACGGGGGAAGTAAGCAACTTTAAGGCGCATTCCTCCGGGCATTGCTATTTTACGCTAAAGGATGACCAGAGCAGCGTGCGCTGCGTCATGTGGCGGAGCAGGACGCCGAGCCTGCGTTTTCGCCCTACCGATGGCATGAGGGTTATGGCGCGAGGCAGTATTGGCGTCTACGAGCGGGATGGTACTTACCAGTTTTATGCCGATCAGCTAGAGCCTGATGGACTTGGTTCACTTTATGCCGCCTATGAGCAGTTAAAGGCTAAACTTGAGGCGGAAGGGCTTTTTAGCCCGAGCCGTAAGAGGAAGCTACCCCGCTTTCCGCGTGTGGTGGCCTTGGTCACTTCTCCTACTAGTGCGGCGGTACAGGACATGGTCAAGGTGCTAGGGCGTCGGTGGCCCCTAGCTACAGTTTTAGTGATACCGGTCATTGTGCAAGGAGCTTTAGCTGTGCCCTCCCTTGTCGCTGCCCTCGCCAGTTTGCAAAACTACCCAGATGTAGATGTCGCCATTGTCGGCCGGGGGGGTGGCTCTATAGAGGACCTCTGGGCCTTTAACGATGAGGCTGTGGCCCGGGCGATAGCGAATTGTGTGTGCCCCGTTGTTTCTGCGGTAGGACATGAGACTGATTTCACCATTGCCGATTTCGTGGCCGACCAGAGGGGTGAGACGCCCTCGGCTGCAGCCATGCTGGTGGTGCCCGATATAGATGACCTACTGCGACAAGTAGGAGTCCAGAGCGGCCGCTTGGCGCGGGGTATCGAGAGGAAGCGAGCCTTGTGGCGCCAGCAAATCGACGTTTTATCCTCTCGCTTGGCTTACGCCTCACCTAGGCAGCGCATCACAGAGCACAGAGTAAGGCGCGGAGAACTCGCCCGGCGACTAACGCAGTCGGTGGTGTTTCTCTTGGCTAAGGAACGCAGTCGGATGCGTACAGAAGCCGCTCGCCTACAGGCGCTCAGCCCGCTCAATGTGTTGGCGAGAGGCTACTCGGTAACGCGTAGCTCGTCTGGTAGGGTCATCAGGGCGGAAGCCGATGTAAGCATCGGTGACCATTTAGAAACAACTTTACTGCGAGGCACTATTGTTTCTGTAGTGACAGGGAAAGGAGAATGACGATGACCTTTGAAAAGGCCCTGCAAGAACTAGAGACCATCGTATCTAGATTGGAAAATGGCGAAGTGACCCTAGAACAAGCGCTCGAGATGTACGCGGAGGGTGTGCGACTGCTCGCCATCTGTGAAGCGGCGCTCTCACACGCGGAACAAAAAGTCGAAATTCTGGTCAAGGATGAGCGGAAGCCTTTCCTACCTGAGGTCAGCAGTGAAAACATTTGATCTTAAGCACTACGTTCATTTAGTAAATGAAGCGCTAGAAATATACTTGCCCGGCGAAAAGGAGCACCCTGCCACCATTCATGCCGCCATGCGCTACAGCGTTTTTAGTGGTGGCAAACGTCTCCGTCCGGCCATGGCGATAGCTACATACCAGATGTTTGGCGGCAAGGCCACTAGTATTATGCCGGCAGCCGCGGCCATTGAGTGTATCCACACTTACTCTCTGGTGCACGACGATTTGCCAGCGATGGACGACGACGATTTTAGGCGGGGCAGGGCCAGTTGCCACAAGGTGTATGGCGAAGCGATAGCCATCTTGACAGGAGACGCGCTCTTAACCCTAGCTTTTGAGCTAATGGTCAACCGTTTGCCAGAGTTTCATAGCGCGAGCAAAGTCTTGCAAGCCACAGCAGAATTAGCCCTCGCGGCTGGCACTTATGGTTTGGTAGGGGGGCAGGTAGTAGATATATTATCTGAGAACAAAGAATTGGCCCTTCCCTTGCCTACCTTAGAATACATACACTCTCACAAGACGGGGGCTTTAATCACCGCTGCGGTGAGGATGGGGGCCATTTTGGCAGGCGCTGTTGATAGCGAGCTAGCTCTCTTGACACGCTATGCGGCCCACTTGGGCTTAGGTTTTCAGATTCGCGATGATATTTTAGATGCAACACAGAGTGCCGAAGTTTTGGGTAAGACCGCGGGCAAGGACAGCGCCGCGGGTAAACTGACCTATGTTTCGGTCTTAGGGTTAGCGGGAGCCGAAGAAAAACTAAGAAAGTGCCACGCGGCATGTTATGACGCTCTGAGCTCGCTAGGGGGCAGTGAAATGCTGCGTCAGGCTGCCGATATCTGCTTGACAAAAAACAAATAGGTAGGGAGGCTTGTTATGCCTTGGCTTCAGAATCTGACGTCTAATCCCATATTGTATCGCTCACTTTTGGCCTGGGCCATAGCCCAAGGCCTAAAGGTTGTCGTGGCCTGGTGGAAGTCCGGCTACTTTAGTTGGGAGCGACTTTATGGGGCAGGTGGCATGCCTTCGTCCCATTCGGCCATCACCAGCTCCTTGGTCGCCTCTGTAATTCGTGTAGAGGGCTTCGCCAGCTCCTACACCGCGGTTGCCCTCATTTTTGCCTTCATAGTGATGTATGACGCCACAGGTGTCCGTCAAGCCGCCGGCAAACATGCGGAGGCCTTAAATAAGATCATCATTCAATCGCGCTTGAACGGTCATGTCTCCGAAATTCCACTTAAAGAATTGTTGGGACACACACCGCTAGAGGTACTAGCTGGGGCGATACTGGGTTTAGTCGTGGGTGGATGGCAGTAGTGCATCAAAGCCGTTCTACAAGGAGGAACCATGGTTTTAGAGAGGATTAGTGGCCCTGAAGATGTGAAGCAGCTACGTGGCAGTGAATTGCGCGCTCTGGCCGCGGAACTTAGGCAGGAGATTATTGCCGGTGTGGCTAAGACCGGCGGGCACTTGGCATCGAATCTGGGCGTGGTTGAGCTTACCGTGGCCTTACATAGAGAGTTTTCGACGCCGCAAGACTTATTGGTATGGGATGTAGGGCATCAAACTTATGCCCATAAATTGCTCACGGGGAGAAGGCAACAATTTGCTACCCTACGTCAAGAGGGTGGGTTGAGTGGTTTCCCTAAGCGGAGTGAGAGTTGTCACGATGCCTTTGATACTGGCCACAGCACAACTTCTATTTCTGCTTCCTTAGGCTTGGCTGAGGCGAAGCGCATGAAGGGCGAAGTAGCCCATGTAGTGGCCATCATAGGGGATGGCGCTTTGACGGGTGGAATGGCCTGGGAGTCTATTAACCATGCCGCGCACCTCAACAAGCCTCTCATTGTCATTTTAAATGACAATGAAATGTCCATTGCCCCAAATGTGGGCTCCATTTCTAAGTACCTCGCCGCACTCCGCACCCTGCCTTTTTATCAGAGGACAAAAAGAGAAGTGCAGGGAGTGCTCAAGGGCATACCTCGTGTCGGTTCCCTGCTGGCTTCACTTATCCTGCGTGCTAAGAGCAGCTTAAAGTACCTTGTCGTGCGAGGCATGGTCTTTGAAGAGCTCGGCTTTACCTACCTTGGCCCTGTGGATGGCCACAACATAGCCGATTTGCGGGCAGCTTTGCGACAGGCCAAGCAGATCGGAAGTCCCGTTCTCTTGCATTGTGTTACAAAAAAAGGCAGGGGCTACGCGCCTGCCGAAAGTCGTCCGGAACAATTTCATGGCGTGGGGCCCTTTGATATCGCCACGGGGGCTCGTCTCACGAACGGCGGACAAAAAAGTTTTACCGAGCTCTTTGGTGAAACCATCTGCCTTAAGGCGTCAGCCGACAGCCGCATTGTAGCCATTACGGCTGCCATGCAAGAGGGCACTGGTCTAGGTAAATTTTCTACGAGGTATCCTGCTCGTCTTTATGACGTGGGTATTGCTGAGCAACATGCTGTGACCTTTGCCGCAGGGCTAGCAGCAGGGGGAGCCAAGCCTATCGTGGCCATTTACTCCTCTTTTTTGCAGCGCGCTTACGATCAAGTGCTGCATGATGTCAGCCTACAAAAGTTGCCGGTAGTTTTCTGTCTGGACCGGGCTGGCGTGGTAGGCGAAGATGGCGAAACTCACCATGGCATTTATGATTTGTCTTACTTGCGTACCATACCCGGCATGACTATTTTGGCGCCATCCGGAGGCGATGACTTTGCCTACTTACTCGGTGAAGCTCTGCAAGCGCATGGCCCAGTGGCCTTGCGTTACCCGCGGGACGAAGCGGGGCAGTATGGCTTGTCTAGCTCTCTCACCGGCAGTTACCAAGGAGACGAGGGGCCGTTGGTGCTGCTTGTTGGTGTAGGGCCACTAGTCAAGGAGTGTCTCGAGGCCGCTGCAGTCATCAGACAAGGGGGCAGGAAGGTGGGCGTGTACTATGCGCCGCAGGTGTGGCCCTTGCCAACGGAACTAGTCGCCCTCGCCCATCGGACACCCTTGGTAGTAACGGTGGAAGACAATGTATTGCCAGGTGGTTTTGGGGCCTCTTTGCAGGAGGCCTTGGCTGGCTCTGGCTACTTAGGGAGAGTTAGGAGCCTAGGCTTTACAGATGGTTTTGTCGGCCAGGCGTCTCGCGCTCGCTTGCTCGAGCGAGCAGGACTCACTGCTGGTAGCATTGTTGCTTTGGTAGGTCGCCATGCAGATTAAAAAAGTACGTTTAGACGTTTTGTTAGTGTCCAAAGGCTTGGCCGAGACACGCGAAAAAGCGCAGGCTCTCATTGCCGCGGGCTTGGTTTCAGTCGCTGGCGTGCGCCGTGACAAATGTGGTCATGCCTACCCTAAGGAAGCAGAAGTAACCGTTTCCATGCCGCAGAGGTACGTGTCACGCGGTGGTCTTAAACTTGAGAAAGCCATAGCTGCATTTAACATCGACTTTGCCGGCAAGTATGTGCTAGATGTTGGTGCCTCAACGGGGGGATTTACGGACTGCGCCCTGCAGCATGGGGCCAGTGGTGTGATCGCTGTAGACGTGGGCAAGGGGCAGCTCGCTTGGAAATTGCGCGAAGATGCGCGCGTGACAGTTCTTGAAAAGACCAATGTGCGCTACTTAGAAAGGGCAGACCTTCCCTACGTCCCGGCCATGGCCCTGGTTGATGTCTCCTTTATTTCTTTGCGCTTGGTGCTTCCGGTCCTCCACAAGTTGCTTAGTGAGGGTGGAGAGGTCATTGCCCTTATTAAGCCGCAATTTGAGGCCGGCAAAGAGGTTGTGAGCCGGGGAGAAGGGGTAGTAAGGGAAGAAAAAGTACATATCGCTGTGCTAGAAAGTGTTTTGCAGAGTGCTCGAGAACTATCCTGGGGATTGTGTGGCTTGACATTTTCACCTCTTCGTGGGCCAGAAGGCAATATCGAATTTCTCGGCTGGTGGCGGCTTGGCAAAGCAGACCAAGTAGTCGCTGAAGTCGAGAAAGTTGTGCTAGCTGCACATCACTTGTGCTAGCTGCACATCACTTGTGCTAGCTGCACATCACTTGTGCTAGCTGCACACTAAGAGCTACTCTAGCTTGGGGAAATGAGTGGAAAGGAGGAGCGCTACATGGCTATAGGAGTAGTAGGAAATCTCGATAAGCCTTTGACCGAAGGGGTGACTAGGGTCATCGTCGCTGAGTTCGCAGCTAATGAAGGAACATTGATGCTGCCAAACTGTCTTGCCGAGCGTATTGGTATGCCGAGCTTAGGCTTTTCCGATGAAGAGTTAGCCGAGAAATGCTCTGCCATGATTGTTCTAGGTGGGGACGGGACACTGCTATCCTTCGCGCGTAGTTGGCCCTTCTGGGGAATGCCGCTCTTGGGTGTAAACTTGGGAAATTTGGGCTTCTTAACGGAAGTAGAAGAGGCGGATGTGCTGCGGGCAGTGGCTGTACTTAAGCGCGGGGCACATACCATTCAGGAGCGCATGATGCTAAAGGTAGTAGTACATCGTGAGTGCCGCCAGGTGTATGAATCGTTTGTGTTAAATGACTGCGTAGTCACCAAAGGCGCCTTCGCGCGTATGATTCGTCTTGAAGTGCATATAGGCAACAATTTCTTTAAGACTTTTCCCGCTGATGGAGTAATTATCAGCACGCCCACTGGGTCTACGGCCTATTCATTGTCCGCAGGCGGACCAATAGTCGATCCCAGTATGCGACTGATGCTCTTGACACCGATTTGTCCTCATATGTTACAGGCACGCCCCCTGGTGGTGTCGCCCCATGATCGCATTGCCATCCGGGTACATTCTGTACACGAAGATGTGGTCCTGACCCTAGACGGTCAAGAGGGTGTGCGCCTATACCCCAAGGACGAAGTCATCATTGAGAGCGCGGATATCGTCACCCGTCTCATTAAGATTACCCCCCGCAGCTTCTACGATGTGCTGCGCTACAAACTCTAACCCAGCCCCGCTCTAAACAGTCTTCTCCTCTTGATCCTTGTTTCTCGTTTCTTTCTTCCTGCTTCCTGCCTCCTGTTTCCTGTCTCCTGTTTCCTGCTTCTTGCCTCTTGTTTCTTTCTTCCTGTTTCTTGTTTCTTGCCTCTTGTTTCCTGTTTCTTGCTTCCTGTTTCTTTCTTCCTGTTTCTTGCCTCCTGCTTCTTGCCTCTTGTTTCTTGTTTCTCACTTCTCATGCCGGGGGTGGCCTATGCTTGAAAGACTGATTATTCGCAATCTTGCCGTTGTTGAGGGGCTAGACTTAGAACTTCACCCGGGGCTCACTGTTTTGTCGGGGGAAACCGGGGCAGGAAAGTCAATTATAGTGGATGCCCTCAGCTTGCTCCTGGGGGGAAGAGCGTCTAGCGAGATGATTCGCTCGGGGGCGGACAAGGCTTTTGTGCAGGGAGTTTTTTCTATCTCTGCGCCTGCCGCACTGCAACTGCTCGCTGAATTTGGTATTGAGGACGCCCTTGGTGAAAGTGCCACGCGGGAGACTATCATCACCCGCGAAATTAGCGCGGCGAAGTCCGTCTGTCGCGTCAATGGCCGTATCGTCACCCAAGCGACGCTTAAAGCTCTGGGAGACCACCTAGCCGATATGCATGGTCAACATGAGCATCAATCGCTGTTGCAGCCGTCGCGGCACCTAGGCTTGATAGACCGCTTTGCCGGGGCGGAAGGAGCGGAGCTCCTCGCTAGCTTATCTGTCGAGGCAGAATTGTATCGTCAGTACAAGCGAGAGCTTGGTGAACTGACGAGTGATGAACGGGAGCGCGTGCGACAAAGCGATTTGTTGTCCTATCAGATTGCTGAGATTGCGGCGGCACGCCTGCGGCCAGGCGAAGAAGATGAGCACAAGGCCGAGAGAATGCGGCTCTTAAATTTCGAAAAGCTACATACTGCCGTAGAGCGGTCGTTTATCGACTTGTTCGCGGGGCAAGGGAAGAACAAAGCCGTGGTCGACGTTTTAGGGCGTGCGCAAAATGACTTGCGCGAAGCAAGCCGCCATGCCCCAGAGCTTCAGGAAGTAGCAGGCTTGTTAGAACAAGCCTCATACCTAGTTGATGATGCTTGTCGTACGCTAGGCAAATTTAAGGATAACTTGACCTTTGAGCCCGCACGACTGACTAGCATCGAAGAAAGACTTGACGCCATAGGGAAATTGAAACGCAAGTATGGCGATAGCGTGGAACAGATACTGCTGTTCGCGAAAGCCGCGGAGGAGAGTCTGTTGCGACTGCACAATTCTCGCGAGCGGGCTACTGTTTTGCAGGGCAAGCTAAAGAAACATTTCGCGCAATATGAAGCCTTGGCGGCACGTCTGCGAGTTTTGCGGCTGGCCAAGGGCGAACAATTAGCTCAGTCCTGCACAGAAAACCTCCGGGATTTAGGCATGAAGGAGGCTGACCTCCGGGTGGTGATGCGTCCCCAGGAAGCGTCACTGGTCAACGCAGCGGGGACTGAGATGATGGAATTCTTGTTTACGGCCAACCCCGGCGAAGGGTTGAAGCCGCTCGGCAAGATAGCGTCGGGAGGCGAGATCTCGCGCGTGATGTTGGCGCTAAAGGCCGTTTTTAGTGGCTTAGACGACATACCAACCTTGGTTTTTGATGAGATTGACAGTGGCGTGGGCGGTAAGGCGGCGCAAGCTGTGGCCGAGAAAATAGCGAGCGTGAGTAACGGCCGGCAGGTAATCTGCATATCTCATCTAGCACCGATTGCTGCCTTTGCTGATCACCATTTATGTGTGCAAAAAAAGATTCTGGCCGACAAAACTGTTACCGAAGTGCAACATCTCGATATGGAAGGGCGCAGTCGTGAGTTGGCGCGCATGTTGAGTGGAGCAGAAAGTGCTGCCGCCATGACCCATGCCCAAGAATTGCTAGCTATGCGCAAGAGAGTTCGTAAGTAGGCACAGCCGCCCTAAGAGCTTTTCGCCAGAAATTTGTTGTCTGCACTGCCAGCAACAGGTCTGTTATTATGTTAACTAGCGAGGATAGTAGTTTTTCGCCTTGGTTAACTTACAAGCAGACTCGTTTGTTGAAAGGGGTGCAGCCGTGAAAAGGCAAACTCTAAATACCCTACTAGGGTGTATATTTTCAGCCTTAGTGCTCTTGATATCGCTTAGTCCCGAGGCGAGAAGTATCTATGCTCTGCCTCTTGCGCTCCGTGTGACAGAAGGCAGTTCAGTGATGCTGCCAATTAAGCTACCGTTTTCTTTGGGGGTTTCCTTAGATCAAGCTGGGATGCTACGCATTAATGGCACTGAGCTCGGCCTAGAAGCTGTAAATTTTTGTCTCAGCCGACCGCTAGCGCTAGAGCCTGTGGAGCAAGGGACAGTGGAGTTACGCCTTAGCTTGCTTGGGCTAACCTTACGCCGCATTAGTCTCGAAATAGTGCCAGCCATTCATCTGGTGCCAGCTGGACATTCTCTGGGTGTTAGTCTGCACTCTGACGGGCTAATGGTGGTGGGCTTTGCCAATGTTCGTGGGCAGGAGGCAGTTTTGTCGCCTGGGAGAGAAGCGGGCCTGCGCCTAGGCGATCGCATACTGGCTGCTGCGGGAGTTGATCGACCAGATGCCCATACCTTAGGCCAGATAACCGACGAAGTTGGGCGGCAGGGCCAGCAAGTACCTTTAACGGTGGGGCGTGAAGAGGGCAAGGTGGACACAGTAGTGCGCCCCCATTACTGCGTAGAAAGCCGGCAATTCCGACTGGGTATTTTCGTGCGGGAAAGTGCAGTAGGTGTTGGCACACTGACCTTTGTGGACAGGGAATCGATGATGTATGGTGCCCTAGGGCATGTAATCTCAGATGTGGATACCGGCAAGCCAGTGGAGGTAGGCAGCGGAACTGTGGTGCGCGCCACCGTAACCTCCATTGAGTCGGGTACGCGTGGGGTGCCAGGGGAAAAACGCAGTATTTTTGTGGAGGAGCATAACGAAGTGGGCTCCATCACGAAAAACACGCCATTTGGCATTTTTGGGGAGATCTATACTGATATGACGCATGGTAGAGAGCCGGTTGCTATTGCGCTACGGGATCAGGTGCGCGAGGGGCCTGCCTACATCTACACAGTGATCGAAGGGGAGAAAGTTGAGCGCTTCGCCATAGAGCTGCAGCGCGTCTCTCGGCAACAGTTTACCCCAGGTGGGAAGGGCCTAGTAGTTAAAGTTACCGACGAGCGTCTCCTCGCGAAGACAGGGGGCATAGTGCAAGGCATGTCTGGGAGCCCTATCTTACAGGATGGCAAGCTAGTGGGAGCGGTCACACATGTGTTTGTCAACGATCCGAGCCGAGGATACGGGATTTTTGTGGAGTGGATGGTGGGAGAATCCGGGCTATTAGAGCGGAGAGAGGAAGTCGCACCCACCTTCTTTTACAGGCGTCATTGGCGCGCCTCGTAAAGATACAAAAGCACTGGCCTCAGCCGGTGCTTTTTTCTTAATAAAAGTGTGAGATTAGTCGTTTTATTTTGCAGTAATGAATTTTCTGGCAGGAATACTATATTGCCTTGGCGAAATCATTTCGTTAGGTATAGTTGGCTGAATGGGAGGGGACTCTTTTGGGGGACAAAATCAAGGTTCTCATTGTGGATGACAACCGAGACTTTTGCGAGCTGCTGAGTGAATTTTTGTCAAAACGGCCGGAGCTCCAAGTAGTGGGGATGGGGCATAATGGCGACGAAGCCCTGCGTCTAATGCAGAGCTTGAAGCCTCACGTTTGCGTTCTGGACATTATTATGCCGCATCTAGATGGCATAGGGGTGTTAGAGCGCATGGCTGCACTGCCGGAAAAAGATCGCCCGAAGACGATTATGCTTACGGCGATTGGACAGGAACAGATGACAAAAAGGGTCTTAGAATTGGGAGCTAGCTATTATATTTTAAAACCTTTTAATCTCGAAACTCTAGCCGAGCGCATTCAGCAACTGGTCGTGAGCGAGCCACTGCCTCGCATACCTGTCTTCGAGAAGCAGCAAACGCGGCATCTTGAGCAAAAGATTTCGGACTTACTTCATGACCTTGGCGTTCCTGCTAACATAAGGGGTTACCAGTATTTAAGAGAAGCCATTACCTTGGTGACGGGTGAGCTGCAGCTTTTAAACAGTATAACAAAAATACTCTATCCAAAAATCGCCAAGCAGTATGAATCCACGCCTAGCAGAGTGGAAAGAGCTATTCGCCATGCCATCGAGGTAGCCTGGGCGCGGGGTAATGTGGAAGCGATCAACCGGCTCTTTGGCTACACCGTAGACTATCGACGAGGCAAGCCCACAAATTCTGAGTTTATTGCTAAAGTGGCCGACCGCCTGAGGCTAGAAAGGGCGGTCTAGGAGATAATTATACAAGGCGCCAAGATAGGCTGCTCCTTCTGATATTCTCCCCCTCAGTCTGTAAGATGAATTTTTATCTCATCTGTAAAACTGGGGTGGAGAATATCATTTTGGGACAGCCTTTTGTGCTTTTCTAAACACGCAATTTTCTTTTAAAAGGTTTCTTCCACAAGGAGAAGTATTATTATTGATGATAGACTGTGTTGAAAGAGGTGTACTTTTGACCAAGTATGTCTTACTGATTATTAACCCTGGCAGTACTTCAACCAAGGTCGCTCTCTACGAGGGTAGTGAGTGCTACAGACAAGAAAATCTAAGTCATTCGGCGGAGGATTTGGCGCTCTACCCTGAAGTGGTCGCCCAATATCCCTTCAGACTGCAGAAAGTAGAGGAATTCCTCGCCTCTGTTCTCGCTGACTTGGGTGGCGAAGCTAGACTTGATGCCGTGGCTGGTATCGGTGGCTTGTTGCGCCCACTACAAGGCGGGACTTATGTCGTGAATGAGGCTCTAATTCTAGACTTGCAGCAGGGTGTTCAAGGTCAGCACGCTTCAAATTTAGGTGGACTACTTGCGGCAGGCATTGCCAGTCGCTTCGGGGTCGGGGCCTACATTGTGGACCCTGTGGCGGTGGACGAGTTTGAAGATGTTTCTCGCCTTTCCGGGCACCCTTTAATAGTACGTCGTAGTCTGAGTCATGCCTTGAATATTAAGGCTGTAGCGCGCCGTGTCTGTCATGAGCACGGGCAGAGCCTAGCTCTCTGCAATTTTGTGGTAGCCCACTTGGGTGGCGGGATATCGGTGGCGGCACTGCGTGGAGGCCGCATCATCGATGTAAACAATGCCAATGAGATGGGTCCTTTTTCACCTGAGCGCACAGGTTCCTTGCCGGCGGGAGATTTGGCGCGTCTATGTTTTAGCGGCAAATTCACCGCGGCCGAGATGAAGAAACAGATTGCTGGTCAGGGTGGTATGGTGGCTTACTTAGCCACGAATGATGTCCGTGAAGCATATCGTCGGGCAGATCAAGGTGATGCCTTCGCAAAATTGGTAATTTCTGCCATGACCTACCAGATAGGCAAAGAGATAGGCAGCATGGCCGCCGCGCTACAGGGCAGGGTGGATGCCGTCATTCTAACCGGAGGACTTGCGAACTCGCAGCGCTTTGTGCAAGAGATTGCCCAGTATGTTGATTTTATCGCCCCACTTCGTGTCTGCCCGGGTGAGGATGAGATGCTAGCTCTCGCCGAAGGCGTGTGCCGGGTTTTGGACGGAGACGAAGAGGCTAATATATATTAATGGAGGTGTCGATAATTGATTAAGTCATTTACAGAGCTGCTCGCACAAGCTAAGCAAGGTCCGCGACGGAGGGTGGCAGTTGCCGCCGCTGAAGATGTCGAAGTTATCTCTGCACTCTACGCCGCGCAGAGTGCCGGCATAGCCGAGGCCTTTTTAGTGGGAGACGCCGAGAAAATTCGCTCGTTGGCTGCCGAGGCCCATATTTCTTTAAGCGGTATGGAAATCATTGATGTGCCTGACAAGATGTTGGCGGCCAAGGCGGCAGTTAGCCTAGTGCGCGAAGGTCGGGCGCAGATGTTGATGAAAGGACTTATTGGGACGGCTGATATTCTGCGCGCCGTGCTCGACAAAGAACAAGGACTGCGCAGTGGTCGCGTCTTGAGTCATGTGGCCATTATCGAAGTGCCGACTTACCATAAACTCTTGTTTATGAGTGATGGTGGTCAAAATATTGCTCCTGACCTGGCGCAAAAAGCAGAAATACTGCAGAACGCGGTTGATATAGCTCGTGCCCTGGGTGTGGTAAGGCCGAAAGTAGCTCCCTTGGCGGCCGTAGAAGTTGTCAACCCCAAAATGCAGGCCACTGTCGATGCTTACGAGCTGCAGTTGATGGCGCAGCGCGGTGAGCTAAAGGATTGCCTAGTGCATGGTCCCTTGGCGCTCGATGGTGCCATTAGCGCTGAGGCCGCAGAGCACAAGGGCATTAAGTCGCAAGTGGCGGGTGATGTCGATGTCTTGCTTGTGCCAAATATTGAGGTTGGCAATGTACTCTACAAGACTCTTGTGTACCTATCGCGCGCCCGCGTAGCAGGGCTTATCGCTGGTGCCACGGCCCCCATCGTACTGACTTCACGTTCTGATTCACCCGAGTCCAAGCTTTTATCTATTGCCTGTGCAAGCGTTGTTGCGGGGAGGTAGCATTATGACAAAGCATTTCATTTTATCGATTAATCCTGGCTCAACCTCGACTAAGATCGCTCTCTTTGAAAATGACAGCCTGCTTATGGAAGATAACCTCAGCCACTCGAATGAGGACTTAGCGCCTTTTAAGCGCATCGCCGACCAGTATTCATTCCGCCGCCAAGTTATCGTGAATTTCCTCACAGACCGGGGTTTTGACGTTGCCAAACTATCTGCCGTGGTGGGTAGAGGAGGCTTGCTTAAGCCCATTGCGTCGGGAACCTATGCGGTAAATGACGCTATGGTGCGCGACTTGCATGCTGCAGAACGGGGGGAGCATGCCAGTAACTTAGGTGGTCTCCTGGCCAAGGACTTAGCAGATGAACTAGGGATTCCTTCTTTTATAGTTGACCCAGTGGTAGTGGACGAATTACAGGACGTAGCGCGGCTGTCTGGCCACCCCGCCATTACACGTCGCAGCATTTTTCACGCGCTTAATCAAAAGGCTGTCGCCAAGCGCTATGCGCGCGCCAAGGGAGTGGACTACAAAGCAATTAATGTCATTGTTGCCCATCTTGGTGGTGGCGTGTCGGTGGGTGCCCACTGTCAGGGTCGTGTCATCGATGTCAACAATGCGCTCGATGGCGATGGACCATTTTCGCCGGAACGTAGCGGCAGCTTGCCTGCGGGTGACTTGGCTAGACTTTGTTACAGTGGCCAGTACACTTTGGAGCAAGTAAAGAAAATGCTCACTGGACAAGGCGGCATGGTGGCCTATCTTGGCACTAATGATGGCCGTGAAGTGACGCGCCGCATGGAAGCTGGTGATGCGCAGGCGGGGTTGGTGTTTAAAGCCTTTGCTTACCAAGTAGCCAAAGAGATTGGCGCGATGGCCGCTGCACTGAAGGGTAAGGTTGACGTGATTATCCTCACCGGAGGTTTAGCCCACAACAGTAAGTACCTTGTCCCCTGGATAAGCGAAGCCGTTTCTTTCATCGCCCCTCTGGAAATTATGCCCGGTGAGGGCGAGATGTCGGCTCTCTGTGAAGGCGCGCTGCGGGTTATCATGGGCCTTGAAGAAGCCCGCGACTATGTCTAGGCTGTGGCAGCACCGCGTGACCATTATCACCGGGGGCTATGGCAGCGGTAAAACAGAAGTTGCCATAAACCTGAGTCTGCGTAAGCGACAGTTTTACGAGGCAGACCCCATCTCCCTGGTTGATCTTGACATAGTAAATCCTTACTTTCGTAGTCGCGACAAAGTAGAGCTGCTAGAGAGGCGTGGGGTGGACGTGGTGGCTCCTGTAGGGGAGTTGCGTCATGCCGATTTGCCCGCGCTTCCGCCAAGTATTGGCGGTCTCCTCAGCGATACCAACAAGCAAGTAGTCCTCGATGTGGGAGGAGACCCTGCGGGAGCGACGGTGTTAGGGCGCTACCGAGATATCCTCAGCGAGACCCCTTACGACATGTTCTTGGTTGTGAACCCACATCGCCCAACTACCAGTACGGTTCCTGCAGTGCTAGAGCTGATGCAGGCCCTAGAGCACAAGGCGCGGCTTAAAATCACCGCCTTCTGCAATAACACCAATCTTATGGGACTGACCGTACCCGAGGATGTGGTACGCGGACAGGACTTTCTGCACGAGTTAGAAGTAAGAACGGGGCTTTCGACTGCCTTTGTCAGCTGCAAGGCTGAAATTGCGCCTAGAGTAAGTTCTTTGTTGCCAAACCACACTATTTTACCACTCGAATTGCATATGCTACCTCCATGGGTTAGTGGAGGATAACTATGAGGGAAACTATGAGGGGAGGTTTATTCATGGCCCAAGTTGTTTTTAACGAAGAGAGATGTAAAGGATGCGAGCTGTGTACCATTGTCTGTCCGGTCAAGATAGTAATTATGCAGGAAAAGTACAACAAGCGAGGTTTTAGTCCTGCCGGGGTAAGTGACATGTCCAAGTGTATTGGGTGCGCGGCTTGTGCCCGCATCTGTCCCGATGTAGTCATTACGGTTCAAAAGTAGGAGGGTGAAGTATGGGTCAACGTGTCTTGATGAAGGGTAATGAAGCCATTGCCGAAGCGGCTATAAAAGCGGGTTGCCTTTTTTTCTTCGGGTATCCGATTACCCCCCAGAACGAGCTGCCTGAATATATGTCGCGCCGCATGCCAGAGGTAGGAGGCACCTTTGTGCAGGCGGAGAGCGAAGTGGCGGCCATAAACATGGTGTATGGGGCGGCTGGCGCTGGGGCGAGAGTGATGACCTCCTCTTCTAGCCCAGGAATCAGTTTGAAACAAGAGGGAATCTCCTACATGGCAGGGGCTGAACTGCCCGCTGTTATCGTCAATATCGTGCGCGGCGGCCCTGGTCTGGGCAGTATCCAGCCCGGGCAGGGAGATTATTTTCAGTCTGTAAAGGGCGGCGGGCATGGTGACTACAAACTGGTGGTCTTGGCTCCCGCTAATTTGCAGGAAGCTGTCGATTTAGTAACAGAAGCCTTCGATATCGCCGATCAGTACCGCAACCCCGTCCTCATTCTGGGGGATGGCCTACTGGGCCAGATGATGGAACCGGTAGAATTTAGGCCCCTGCCTGAGCGCAGTTTGCCGCCTAAAGACTGGGCGACGAATGGTTTGCGCAACCATAGAGGGCATAAAAATGTAGTCAATTCACTGGTGCTGCAGGCCGTTGGTTTGGAAGCGCACAATGTGCACCTGCAAGCCAAGTATGCTCGTATCAAGGACGCTGAGCAAAAGGCGGAGCTACTCTACTGTGATGACGCCGAGGTCGTGGTTGTCGCTTATGGCTCGACGGCGCGTATAGCGAAGACCGCCATCCTAGAATTGCGTGAAAAAGGGCATAAAGTTGGCTTACTCAGGCCCATTACCCTATGGCCGTTCCCAGAAAATGCTTTCAACGCGATTATACCCACCGTCAAGACTTTCTTGTGCCTGGAGATGAGTGCCGGGCAAATGGTCGAAGATGTGCGCTTAGTAATTAACGGCCGGAGGCCTGTGGAGTTTTACGGACGCATGGGGGGCATTGTCCCTACTCCAGAAGAGATTGCGGCCCGAATCCTTGAGAGCATGGGGGTGACTAGTAATGGCTAAAGTGTTTGGCTATCCTGATTCTCTCACCGATATGCCGACCCACTACTGTCCAGGATGCACGCATGGCATTATTCATCGTCTTATTGCCGAAGTTATCGACGAGCTAGGTATAGTCGATAGAACGGTAGGAGTAGCTCCGGTTGGCTGCGCAGTCTTGGCCTACAACTACTTCACTTGTGATATGCAAGAGGCCGCGCACGGCAGGGCTCCTGCTGTGGCGACTGGTATCAAGCGTGTTATTCCCGATGGCATTGTCTTTACCTATCAAGGGGACGGAGACTTGGCATCCATAGGTTGTGCGGAGATAGTGCATGCCGCTGCCCGGGGTGAGCAAATTACTACCGTATTCGTTAACAATGGCATCTATGGCATGACGGGTGGACAAATGGCGCCCACCACTCTCCCCGGTGATAAAACTTCGACTTCTCCTTACGGCCGCGACACTATTAAGCAAGGTTTTCCGATTAGAGTCTCGGAGATGTTGGCGACCCTAGATGGTCCGGCTTACATCGCCAGGGTGTCAGTGCACAATGTGGCGCATATCGTGAAGGCTAAACGTGCCATTAAGAAGGCCTTTGAGTACCAAGTGGCCGGTAAAGGCTTTACTCTAGTTGAGGTTCTCTCTACTTGCCCTACGAACTGGGGTCTCACGCCGAAAGAATCGCTCGACAAGGTGCAGCGCGACATGATGCCTTACTACCCCTTGGGCGAGTACAAAGACATCGAGGCAGGTGAGAAGAAGTGACTTTAGACGTTATTATGGCGGGTTTTGGTGGACAAGGTGTCATGCTCATGGGGCAACTTTTGACCTATGCGGGCATGGTTCTGGGGAAACAAGTCTCCTGGATGCCCTCTTACGGGCCAGAAATGCGGGGTGGCACTGCTAATTGCACCGTGATTGTCTCCGATGAAGAAATTGGGTCTCCGGTAGTGACGCGTCCCGATGTGGTGATTGCCCTCAACTTGCCTTCTCTCGATAAATTTGAAGAAGTGGTTGAAGTCGGCGGAGTGCTCATCTACAATAGCTCTCTAATCAAGCGCCGGCCCACTCGCACTGATATTCGCGTTATAGAGATTGCGGCGAATGACATCGCGGCAGAGCTTGGTAACCCTCGCGTAGCTAACATGGTGGCCCTTGGCGCCTTGCTCGAAGCGACCCGTGTAGTTAGTGACGAGAGTATGGAACAGGCTCTTAGGAAAGCGCTCCCCGCCCACAGGCAAGACATGCTACCCCTCAATATGCAAGCCATTAGCCTGGGTCGTGCCGCGGTGAACCTAACTCTCGTCTAGAGGACCCTACAACACCGCACTACAAAACCTCCCCGTCTACCATAGGGGGAGGTTTTTGTAGCATCAGATTTCACCCTTGCCCCCGAGTAGGACTTATGAAAGTAGGACGCCCCGCATAGCATATAGAGCTAATGTAATGGGGGAGGGCTATGGTGTAGTGAAGACGGATGTTTTTCTAGAGCACTTGCGGGAGCGCTGGCTGGCCTTTACTTTATCTGTGGCCATGTTTGTCATCGGCACGATAAGCGGAGCCATCACGATTACCGCCGTCACTTTTCACCAGAGACAGGACTTAATTCGCTACATCAACACTTACTTTGACAGCATCATGGTGGGGACTCTTGAAGCTCCGCCTTGGCAAAGTGTTTTGTGGGCAAACTTTCAAGTAGTGGCGATGGTGTGGCTTTGTGGTCTGTTGGTCTTTGGTGTACCTGCGATTCTTATCTTGTTGCTTATGCGCGGCTTTATCATTGGCTTCAGCGTGGGTTTTCTAGTAGAGGAGTTTGGACTACGGGGCTTCTTCTTTGCGCTCTCATCCATTATTCCCCACAATCTTCTGGCCGTACCCGCCCTAGTGGGACTAAGCGCACTAAGCATATCTTTTTCCTTGGCAGTCATCTTTGGGGCCAGGTCACGCGCAGTTTTACGTAAAAGTGGCTCACCCATCACCAGATTTGCCCTCCATACCATTCCTTATGTAGGGCTCATGGTGCTAGCTAGCCTAGTAGAGGTCTTTGTCACCCCGGTGTTTATTCGCGCGGCACAGGCACTGTTTTAGAGTTTCCCGTTGTGGTATATTGACTAAGAAAGCAGGGGCAGAATAATTGCCTGGGAAATAGACCCAAAGCGTCATTTTGCGACGTGCTTCGACGCACTTTGTTGTATTTTGTACTGAGGAGTTCTGACATGCGATACCTAAAGACGCTTTTTTGTCTTGTGCTGATAGTTCTTTTGGTGGCTAACACGGCCTCGTCTGTTTCTCTGGTCGCCTCACGAGCAGTACTAGTAGCGCAGGGAGGGTCTGATCTTCTCTTTAATCGGGGAGCTGATGTACGTCACCCACCTGCTAGTATAACCAAGGTCTTGACAGCGATATTGGCGCTAGAGAGAGGTAATCTCGACGCTCAAGTCACCTTTAGCCAGCAGGCCGTGTCTGTGGGGGGCTCTTCGCTGAACGCTAGGGCGGGTGATACCTTCACCCTGCGCGATCTTGTCTATGCCGCCATGTTGATTTCCGCCAATGACGCTAGTAACGCCATAGCGGAACACTTAGCGGGTAGCCTAGATAGTTTTAACGAGATGATGAATGAGCGCGCCATCGAATTAGGTATGCGAAATTCTCAGTTTCGCAATGCCCACGGCATGCCGGAGCAGGGGCATTTCTCCACCGCAAGGGACCTCGCTCTACTCGGGCTCCACGCCCACACCGTCCCTCTCTTTACAGAGATTGCGGGAACTGAGCGCTATGTTTTAAGTAGCGGCCGGGTGCTACACAACCAGAACCGTCTCCTCGGGGAGTACTGGGGTGTCAAGGGTGGGAAAACTGGTTTTACAGATGAGGCTGGACAATGTCTGCTTCTCATTGCCGAGCGGGGCGGCTTGGTGCTAGTTAGCGTAGTGCTAGGTTCTGAGGGTCGTAATCTTTGGTCGGACTCCGAGGCACTACTCAACTTTGGCTTCAATAATTTTACACGCCAAGTGCTCGTCAGTGCTAGACAAACGCTCGGGCTACTTGAAGTGCCCTTGGCGGGAGAAGTATTGGTGGTGGCCAAGAACGAGCTCTCTCGCGTTGTTCGCACCGCTGTAGTGAGACAAGCCGTGCCGCACATAGATTTAGAGCTGCAGAAGAGTCTGTGGCCACCCCTTAAGCCGGGACAAGTGGTGGGAGAAGCCATCGTCACGGCGGACGGCGCACAACTAGGTAGGGTGGAATTAACCGTTCCCTCCTATGTGCCTCTCTTTACTGCAGCGCGTGTCAGTATAGTCATAGGTGTAATGACGCTATTCTTTGCGGTGGTCAAGTTGAGACGGAGGTGGCGCAGATGAAAGAGCGCATCATTATCCTTTTTGGAGGACGTTCCGCCGAGCACGAAGTTTCTGTGCAATCAGCAAAATCGGTCATCTCTAATCTAGACGAGAGAGAATTCGTGCCGCTTCCCGTTGGTATTACCAAGAGTGGAAGGTGGGTAGCGGGGCTTGACCCGAGAGAAGTCCTCGCCCGTGGCGATAAAGCAGTGCTAGAGCCCCCGACAGAGGAAGCAAGCTCTATCGCCACCATCTTGGCGCAGGGTGATGTGGTTTTCCCGGTGCTGCACGGTCCTTTCGGTGAAGATGGCAAAATGCAGGGTTTACTGGAAATCATGGATATTCCCTATGTCGGGTCGGGGGTGGCAAGTTCGGCGCTAGGAATGGACAAGATCTTCCAAAAAATCATCTACCGTCAAATGGGCCTCCCAGTCGTCGAATTTTTGTGGACTAGCGCTTTTTCTTACGAAAAAAAACCTACGGACTTCCTTCTACGTGTAAAAGAGCAACTAGGTTTTCCGTGCTTTGTCAAGCCTGCTAATATGGGATCAAGTGTCGGTATTAACAAGGCACTCGATGAAGAATCACTCCGCCAGTGTGTTTCTATCGCGCTCCGATACGACCGCAAAGTACTAGTAGAGAAGCTTGCTAAAGGGCGTGAAATTGAATGCAGTGTCATGGGCAATGACGAACCCTGTGCCTCGTTGCCAGGTGAAATTGTGCCCAATGATGACTACTACAGCTACACCGCCAAGTACGAGTCGCCGTCTACACTCTACATACCAGCGGCTTTGACACCACAGCAAGTTGTAGAAGTACAGACTTTAGCTCTCAAGGCCTACGAGGCCTTAGACTGCGCTGGGCTAGCGAGGGTTGACTTCTTCCTCACTGCTCAAGGCCAAATTTACGTGAACGAACTAAACACCATGCCTGGGTTTACTGCTATCTCTATGTATCCTAAAATGTGGGAAGCGTCGGGCGTTTCGTATGCCGCGCTTATCAGTAAGCTAATTCGCCTTGCCCAAGCGAAGTACGCCGAGAAACGCAGGATTTCCGTAAGTCATAGAGAATCATTATAGGCGAAGGTTCGGTCAAAATAATAGGAGGTGTTCTTTTTGAGTCCTAGATTGGCACAGAGGGGCATGGACATACCTGCCTCACCCATACGCAAGCTTGTTCCTTTTGCAGATGCGGCGAAGGAACGGGGCACCAAGGTGTATCATCTAAACATCGGTCAACCAGATATCGAGACCCCGGCACAGATGTGGGACAAAATCAGGCATTTCGACGAAAAGGTGCTCGCCTATGGACCTTCTAATGGTCTGCTCGAGTTCCGCCAAGGCTTGGCTAAGTATTATGCAAATTATGGTGTTCATGTAAAGCCGAGCGAGATTATTGTCACCACTGGCGGTAGTGAGGCTCTGCTCTTTGCCATGCTGGCTACTTGTGATCCGGGGGATGAAGTCCTCGTTCCTGAACCCTTTTACGCCAACTACAATGGTTTTGCTGTGTATGGCACCATCACCATCGTGCCCGTGACTACCTTGGCTGAAGATGGCTTTCGCCTGCCCGCTAAGGAACGTTTTGCCGCGAAGATAACGCCGCGTACCCGTGCCATACTTATCAGTAATCCCGGCAACCCCACGGGCGTGGTCTACACTAAGGCTGAACTAGAGGTGCTGGCAGAATTAGCCATAGAGCATGACCTCTTTATCATCGCCGATGAAGTGTACCGCGAATTCATTTATGACGGAGAAGAGTTCACCAGCATTATGACCATACCTGGTATGGCCGAGCACGCCATTATAGCCGACAGTATCAGCAAGCGTTTTAGCGCTTGTGGTGCTCGTGTGGGCAATATAGTTACCCACAACAAAACACTGCTCGATTCCATGATGCGTTTCGCACAAGCTAGGCTGTGCCCGCCCACTCTCGAACAGTATGGCGCCATAGGTGCTTTAGAGGTTCCTGAATCATACTTTGCGGATGTGCTGGTCGAATATCAAAAGCGCCGCGACATAGTTTACGCGGGCGTGATGAGTATTCCTGGCGCAGTTTGCAAGCAGCCTAAGGGGGCCTTCTATGTCGTGGCCAAGCTACCTATTGATGATGGGGATGCCTTTGCGGAGTGGATGTTAGCAAAGTTTAGTTTAGAGGGAGCAACCACCATGGTGGCCCCTGCCGCTGGTTTTTACGCGACGCCTGGCTTAGGCCGCGATGAAGTGCGCATTGCCTACGTGCTGAATTCTGCTGACTTAGAACGAGCCATGCACATCTTAGCCAAGGGCGTTCTAGCATACAGGCAAGAGAAGGGGCTCTAGCATTTCTCTGTTCTAATACCCCCCCTACGCGCATAAATGTTAACGATAGTTTATGGGGCGAAATAGGGGGGGGAGAGCTCTATGTGGGTTGTAACTTTGGGACCCTTCCGCGGCAAGCGCATGCAGGGTGTGAAGCTTGTGGCTATGGTGATTGCAGTGCTACTGCTGGCTTTGTTGATTTGGCAAATTGCAGGTCTTTTGACCGCACCAGAACCTGTACTGGAGCAGCGTGCTTTAGATGCGGCGCTCGCGGCTGAGGGCCTGCCTGAGGCAGGCTTCCTAGGGAGACTCTTGGCGCATTTGCGACTGTGGTACAGAGAAGGTTTCTGAAACCCCCCCTCACCAGGGGGATTTTCTTCGCCTAGGCCTCCTTGGCCAGAGAGGAATTATTGTGGCGACGACGAATTATAATAGCCATAGACTGTGCAGAGGGAGGATTGGCGTGGAGACATACATTAGGGAATATCTTGACCATATCGGGGTTGAGCAGGGGTTAGCAAAAAACACCTTGGAATCCTATGGGCGAGATCTACGCCAGTTCAAAGATTACATGGTACAAGCCGCCCTAGATTGGCAACAACTAGACCGGCAGCAAATTCGCCTGTATCTAGAACAATTGCGCAATCAAGGAAAGTCTACGGCTACAGTATCACGCTGCCTTTCGTCAATTCGTTCATTTTTTCGCTTTCTTCATCGCGAAGGCAAGCTATCGTACGACCCGGCGGCAGCGCTCGATACGCCCAAGGTGCATAAGCGACTGCCAAAAGTGCTTAACTTGCATGAAGTCGAGAGACTTCTCTTTGAGCCAACTGACGCGACTCCAGCGGGGCTCCGGGACAAGGCCATGTTTGAAGTGCTATATGCCACAGGCATCCGTGTATCAGAGTTGGTATCGCTCCAGATGATCGACGTCAACTTGGAGGTAGGGGTGTTGCGTTGCTTTGGCAAGGGTGACAAAGAACGCATGGTGCCTTTAGGCTCGGTAGCTGTAACAGCGCTTAACTCCTACATCGCTAAAGGGCGCCCAAAAATGGTGCAGAGAGCTATAGTCGCCTCCCTTTTTGTTAATCACCATGGGCGACAAATGACTCGGCAAGGTTTTTGGAAGTTATTCAAGAAGCATGCCAAGGAAGCCCAAATACCAGTCAATGTCACCCCTCATACCATGCGCCACTCGTTCGCCACACATCTACTCGAGAACGGCGCTGATCTGAGAGCAGTACAAGAGATGCTTGGTCATGCTGATATCAGCACTACGCAAATTTACACACATGTAACTAAATCACGGCTGCGGGAAGTCTATGACAAGGCTCATCCGCGTGCATAGGAGGCATTTTCGTGCAGAAAAAAATAGTCCTAATCGTGCTAGATAGCCTGGGAATTGGTGCTCTGCCCGATGCGGAGGAGTACGGAGACCTAGGTAGCAATACTTTGAAACACGTCTTGGATGCCAACCCAGAATTGAGTCTGCCTAATCTAGCCAAGCTCGGTCTGGGGCAGGTACTCCCCCACGCCGGGCTACCTTGTTCTCTGCCGCTGCAAGGGTTTTTTGGGCGTGCTATGACACGCTCGCGTGGCAAAGACACCATCACTGGGCACTGGGAAATGGCCGGTCTAGTGCAGGACGAGCCCTTTCTTACCTTTCCCCATGGTTTTCCTGCCTCAGTGGTCGCCGAGTTGACTAAGAGAACTGGCCGGAGCTTTCTCGGCAATGTGGTGGCCTCAGGGACCGAGATTCTGGTGGAGTTAGGGCAGCAACACGTAGAAACTGGTTCGCCCATACTCTATACTTCTGCCGACAGCGTTATGCAAATTGCCGCCCATGAGTCAGTTGTGCCTCTTCTGGAGCTCTACGCAATTTGCCGTACAGCCCGGGAGCTAATGCAAGGTGAAAATCGCGTGGCGAGGATTATTGCTCGCCCCTTCACTGGCACAAATACTTTTAGCAGGACTGTCAATCGCAAAGATTACGCAGTTGCTCCTCCCACGCCCACTCTGCTCGATGTGCTCTCTAACACGGGGTATCCGGTGGTTGGAATTGGTAAGATATGTGATATATACATGGGCCGCGGCGCTACCAACTGCCTTAAGACCGACAACAATGCCGAGGGTATGCAGAAGACAGAGAGAGAATACCTACAGGCGGAAAGTGGACTCATTTTTACAAACCTCGTTGATTACGACATGCTTTACGGTCATCGCAATGACGCTAAGGGTTACGGGCAGGCCTTGCTGGAGTTTGACATCTGGCTAGGTCAGTTCATGGCGCAAATTTCCCCCGGAGACTACCTGTTTATTGTCGCCGACCATGGGTGTGACCCGCTGCACCCCGGCACGGACCATACGCGCGAATATGTGCCGCTCTTAGTGTACAATCCTGCCCTGAGCGAGACATGTGCCCTCGGTGATCGGACAACATTAGCTGACGTGGCGGCAACTATCGCTGACCTGTTCGACTTACCAGAGAGGTTTGCAGGAACCTCATTTAAGGAGATGCTAGTGCAGTAATGATAAGATTTTACGATGTTATAAAGAAAAAAAGAGAT
This sequence comes from Bacillota bacterium, assembly GCA_018333655.1. NCBI lineage: Bacteria > Bacillati > Bacillota > Bacillota bacterium. The sequence continues at coordinate 113,041 of JAGXTJ010000044.1, forward strand.
GGTATGGCCCTCAGCACCGCGGAAATTGACTTCTTTGTACAGGGGATAGTCGACCATAGTATTCCCGACTACCAGCAGAGTGCGTTTCTCATGGCGATCTTCTTTCGCGGTATGGACGAGAGAGAGACGGCGGATTTAACTATGGCCATGGTGAGATCGGGCACGCAGATCGAACTCAAGATGCCTAAAGCGGTAGATAAGCACTCTACTGGCGGAGTTGCCGACACCACTACCCTCGTTGTGGCACCAATCGTTGCGGCTTGTGGCGTGCCTGTCGCGAAAATGAGTGGTCGCGGTTTAGGGCACACGGGGGGGACCGTCGATAAACTTGAGAGTATTCCCGGTTTCTCTACGTCGCTGACCATGGAGCAATTTCGCAAGCAAGTCGCGCAGATTGGCCTGTCTATCATCTCAGCTACCGCCGAGGTAGTCCCGGCGGATAAAGTGCTCTATGCTTTGCGCGATGTTACGGCCACCATTGATAGCATTCCGCTCATTGCCAGCTCCATCATGAGCAAGAAATTAGCTGCTGGTGCGACTCACATTGTCCTTGATGTCAAATTTGGACGCGGAGCATTTATGGCCAAGTATAGCGATGCCGAACGCTTGGCGCGGACGATGATTGGTATCGGGACTCGACTCGGGCGCCCTACAGTAGTCCTGTTGACCAGTATGGATGCTCCGCTCGGCAGTAGCATTGGCAATGCCTTAGAGATTAAAGAGGCCCTTGCCATTTTGACTGGGCAAGGAGGTTCAGCTGATCTCTGCCATGTTTCTCTGGCGCTAGCACGTGAGATGATCCTACATTACTACCCTAGTATGACTGTGGACGAGGCCTGGCAAGCAGCCAAGGAGGCTTTGGTTTCGGGACGTGCTCTCGCTAAGTGGAATGAAATGGTGGCAGCGCAAGGAGGCGACTTGAAGCAAGGTTTGCCCCAGGCGAAGTTTTGTGAGAATGTGCGGGCTTCGCGCGGGGGTTACATTCAGTCCATCGACCCCTTGCTGCTAGGGAGCATGTCCGTGGAGATCGGTGCGGGCCGTAGTAAAAAGGGAGACCTCATTGACTACGCTGCTGGTTTTGTTATCGAGGCGCGTGTAGGCGATTATGTGGAGCAAGGAGCGCCCCTCCTGCAAGTTCACTCTAGCAGTCCTGTAACTGCCGAGTTCTTGGCACGACTTGCTGTGGCGTTTACCATAGTTGACCAACAACCAGAGACCTCGGCGTGGCGCATCGAACGTATCGTCTAATCAGTATGTAATTTCTCACGGCAGGGGTATGCTAAGAGAAAAGTGCTGAGGAGGACTACACTTGTCACAGCGGCATATCCTGGCAGTCGTCGCGATTTTGTGTCTCTGTCTTATTCCTATCCCCGTTGTCGAGGCCACAGCCACAAATCGAAGCCTCCCTGCGATGGCGTTGTCGGAGGCCCTCCGGGTTCCACAGGCGCTATTGATGGATATGGGAACGGGCACCATTCTCTTGGCGAAGGACGAGCATCAACAGAGGCCTATTGCCAGTCTGACCAAAATTATGACCAAGCTCTTGGTCTTAGAAGCGATAGAAGCAAATCGCATCACATGGGATGATCAGGTGCGCATTAGTAGCCACGCACGCCAGTACGGAGGCTCGCAAATTTGGCTGGAAGAGGGCGAAGTTCTTACCGTCGAGCAGCTGTTTTTGGCTGTGGCAGTAGTCTCGGCCAATGATGCCGCGGTAGCCCTGTCAGAGTTTATTGCCGGCAGTGAGGTAGGCTTTGTTGCCCTTATGAATGAAAGAGCGCGTGGGCTAGGAATGACCAACACCAATTTTACCAGCGCTTGTGGACTCGACATCGGTCAGCCCTTCTCCTCAGCTTACGATGTAGCTCTGATGACGCGCGCCTTACTTAAGCATGAGAGAGTGCACGACTTTGTCAGTATCAGGGTAACTCACCTCGAACGGGCGCGCGTGCGCAGTATGCTCGCTAATACCAATCGCCATCTCCTGGCCACCTACCCAGGTTATGACGGTCTTAAGACCGGCTGGACAACGAAAGCTGGTTGGTGTTTGTCTGCGACAGCTAAGCGCGGCCAACTGCGTCTAATTGCCATCGTTCTAGGTGGAAACACCCCGGCAGAGCGCAACAGCGATATAGTGCAACTCCTAGATTATGGCTTCGCCACTTACGAGGGGAAGCGCGTCGTGGAAAAGGGCCAAGAAGTAGGCCTCGCTCGGGTACAAAAAGGTCAGACGGAGCAAGTGAAGCTTTATGCTGCAGACTACTTGGATATTATTTTTCCTAAGGGCCAGAAGAGCGCCTGGGAGCAGAAAACCGAATTCTTCGCTGTGGAGGCGCCAGTGGCTGCGGGTCAGATTATGGGTAGACTGACGATCCTTCAGGACGGCAAGGTTGTAAGACAAGTTGACTTAATGGCGGCAGAGAATGTACCTCGCGCTTCGGCCTTTCTTTTCTTTAACCGACTATGGCGCCGCTTACTGCGCTAGCTACAAACTACCGCATCCCCCATTTTGGGGGTTTTTTCTTTGTTGCGGCAGGATTTGTTTGCCAAGGAGAGAATCCCATAGCAAAGGGAGGTTGACGTTAATGGAGATTGATTTGAGATACCGCGGTAATGTCTTAGTGGTGACACTGAAAGGTGAGTTAGACCACCACGCCGCCGACAAACTGCGGCAGCTGGTGGAAAAAGAGCTGGACAAGGAGATAGCCATCCATCTTTTGTTCAATTTGCCCGGTCTTACTTTTATGGATAGCTCTGGCTTAGGCGTCATACTAGGTCGCTACCGGAGGGTTAATGCTGCGGGTGGCAAAGTAGGTGCCTGCTCGTTGCACCCATATATAGAGCGGTTGTACCAAATGGCAGGGCTACCTCGCATTATCCCGGTCTATGAATCCGAAGAGGCGGCGCTCGTTTCACTGAAGAGATAGCTGAGAAATGGGGGAAAAAAATGGAAAATTGGTTCGAGCTGCGCCTGCCTGCGCTGTCACAAAACGAAAAGTTTGCGCGCACTACAGCTGCTCTTTTTGCTCTTCAGGCGGGTGACTGGTCACTAGTAGAGATAAATGAAATCAAAACGGCAGTGTCAGAAGCGGTGACTAATGCCATTATTCATGGCTACCATGAGTGCTGCGGCGAAATTATAGTAAGTGGCACAGTGGCAGCGGGTGTTGTGGAATTTACTATCTCTGATGCCGGACAGGGCATTGCTGATGTAGAGACAGCCCGTCAACCGTTATTTACAACCAAACCTGAGCACGAACGCAGCGGTCTTGGGTTTACGGTCATGGAGAATTTCATGGATGAGGTAGAGATAGACTCAACACTTGGGCAGGGGACTAAGGTGAAGATGACTAAGTACCTCCTGCGTAAAGTACAATAGAGCCGTAATGAGCACGATAAACGCCAAGAAGGTAGCCAGTGGTCCCGTGCTGAGCGAAGCTGATACACAAGCACACTTGCGTAGTCTTCGCGCTGGAGATAAGTCAGTCCGTGAGAAAATGCTCCTAGGTCACGCACGTCTCGTGTATTCGCTCGTGACTCGTTTTTTAAACAGTGGACACGATCCCGAAGACCTCTTTCAAATTGGCTGTATCGGCCTCTTGAAGGCCATAGACAGATTTGATCTTAATATCGGGGTGAGATTCTCTACCTATGCCGTTCCCCTGATCATCGGGGAGATTCGCCGCTTTTTGCGCGATGACGGGCCTATAAAAGTGTCGCGTTCTATCAAGGAGACGGCACATCGAGTGCGAAAATGTAGCGAAACATTACGGGCCGAACTGGGTAGGGATGCCCGTCTTAGCGAAATCGCCGCCTCGCTCGAGTTAAATGAAGAAGAGATTGTCTCGGCATTGCTTGCTATGCGCCCCATGGCTTCATTGGAAGAGAAGATATCTTCGTCCGACAGTAACTCTATGTACTTGGTTGACTGTCTTAAACTAGAGGAACCGGTGCAAGAGGCAGTAGTGGAGAACATCGCCCTGCAACAGCTAATGGCCAGTCTGTCGCCCAAGGAACAGCGTATTATTACCGCTAGGTACTTCGAAAACAGGACGCAGTCTCAAGTGGCTAGTGAGCTCGGTGTTAGTCAAGTGCAGATTTCGCGCTTAGAAAAAGCAATTTTAGCTCGCTTGCGCCGGCTCCTCGACTAGCTACATGATTTGATAAGTTGTGGAGATACTAGGTTTGAGCGACCAAGTAAGGTTGCACCCTGACAACCGAGGTGGAAGACATGCGGCTCCGGCGAAAACAGATGTACGTGGTTGCTCTGGCAGCAATGCTCACAATTGTTGCTTGGTCGTGGTGGTACCTCTCTGTGCGCCAAGATGATAGGAGACCCCATGGCGCAACGATGGTCAGGCTACAGCTGACAAATGAGGAGGTGCGACATGGCGCAAGTGGTAAAAGTTCTTGAGTTGGTGGGTGACTCCACCCGTGGTTGGCAAGAGGCAATTGAAAACGCAGTGCAGGAGGCCGCACGCACCGTCGACAATATTACCGGAGTAGAAGTCTACAATATGACTGGCAATGTGGAGAGAGGACACATAGTGGAATATAAAGCCAATGTGAAAGTGGCTTTTCTCGTAGAACCACAGCGCTGAAGTGAGGATGTCCCGTTTCGCGGGGCATCTTCTTCTTGTATTATCCTTTTCTCTCTTGTGAACAATAGAGGGGGAGGTGTGACGATGGTTGGCAGCAAGGCTCGTAAAAAACAGTTGCAGCGCAAAGACTACCAGCAACTGAGTGCGCAAAAGAGGTTGAAGATTCCTGTATGGCGGAACACCTTAGTGGCCTTTGTGGTAGGAGGATTAGTTTCGGTGCTTGGTCAAGGACTGATCTTTTTCTATATATGGTTGGGATTTAAGGAGGAGCAGGCGGCGAGTCCGATGGTGGCAACACTGATATTGATTGCCTCTATTTTGACAGGCCTTGGAGTGTGGGATTACCTCGGGCAGTTTGCGGGGGCTGGGGTAGGGGTGCCAGTCACCGGCTTTGCCAATTCCATTGTCTCTTCGGCGATAGAGTTTAAGCGTGAGGGCTACATCTTGGGTGTGGGAGGACGCATGTTTCAGTTGGCTGGGCCGGTTATTGTTTACGGTGCGGTTACAGCCTTCGTTGTGGGACTTATACACGCCTTGGTGCAGTGGTTATGAAGGCGCGGAAGAAAGTCGGTTTGCAGTCTATGGTTTTCTCGCGGCCGGTGGCGATTCTTAGTTCGGCTGCTTGCGTGGGCCCACTCGAAGGGGCAGGTCCCCTGCAGGGGAGCTTTGACGTGGTCTACCCTGACCTGCTAATTGGCGCTAAGAGTTGGGAAGCAGCGGAAACAACTATGATCAAAGAGGCGGTAGAGATCGCACTCGGCAAAGGCAGTTTGTCCACCCAAAGCGTGGACTACTTACTGGCAGGGGACTTGCTCAACCAGTGTATTGCGGCTAACTTCGCGGCTCGCGATCTAGGCATACCCATGCTAGGTTTGTACGGCGCTTGTTCCACCATGGCGGAGTCGGCAGGTCTTGGGGCGGTACTCATTGATGGCGGTTTTGCCCAGTACACGGTGGCAGCTGCTTCTAGTCATAATGCTACTTCTGAACGTCAGTACCGTTATCCAACTGAGTACGGAGGACAACGACCGCCCTACAGCCAGCATACCGTTACTGCGGCTGGGGCGCTACTCCTTAGTAATGGCCTCCACTGCCAAAGTCCCATGCCGCGCATTACGCACTTTACCGTAGGCAAGGTCTGTGATCTAGGTATCAAGGATCCCTTCGACATGGGCTCGGCCATGGCTCCAGCCGCAGCTGACACCTTGCTAAGGCACTTCGCCGATCTGGCTTTAGCGGCGGACCATTACGACCTAGTAGTGACAGGCGACCTAGCCTATGTTGGCCACGCTATCCTTAAAGAACTGCTGCATCAATCCAATTTGGACTTGGGGAGTCGCCTTAACGACTGCGGGCTGATGATTTATGACCGCCATGAACAGCCTGTCTTTGCCGGTGGCTCTGGTTGCGGTTCTAGCGCCGCCGTTCTTTGTGGCTACCTCCTAGACATGCTCAGCTCCTACACCATAAAGCGTCTCTTGTTAGTCGGCACAGGAGCACTGCTTAGCCCTGTTACCTACCAGCAAGGCGAGACCATCCCCTGTGTTGCTCATGCTGTCGCTATAGAAATGTGCCATGACCATTTGGCAGATGAGGAGTTACGATGATATTTCTCTATGCCTTCTTAGTGGGTGGGGCAATCTGTGCTATCGGCCAATTACTCATCGACCTAACCCCGTTGACCCCTGCTCACGTTCTCACGGTCCTAGTTGTCGCTGGGGGCGTCCTCTCTGGCCTTGGAATGTATGGCCCCTTGGTAGAATGGTCGGGGGCAGGTGCGTCAGTCCCCATAACGAGTTTCGGCCATCAATTAGTGCAAGGCGCATTACAAGAAAAGGCCACAGCGGGGCTTTACGGAGTCATGGGTGGGATTTTTGACCTGACTAGTTCGGGAATTACTGCGGCTATAGTCTTTGGTTTCTTCTGTGCCCTTATTTTTGACCCTAAAGGATAGCAGTGCCCTGCGCAATCGCGTTATGTTGGGAACGCGGTTGTGTTTTTCTATGCTATAATTAGGTAGTCATGTGTGGGGGTGTTTAGGTGGAGGTAGTAGTATGCCATGCCAATGCCGATTTTGACGCCCTAGGGTCATTAGTTGCTACTAAAGTACTAAGACCCAGGGCGCTAGCTTGTTTTCCGGGCCATATTAACAAGAAGGTGCGCGAGCTCTATTCACTCTACAAGGACAGTCTCAATATTACATCCGCTGACCATATCAATGTGCAAGAAGTTACCCATCTTTATGTGCTAGATACACAGCGCCCCGAACGTATTGGTAAATTCAAATCCATTTTTGAGCGCAGCGACGTGCGCTTAAGCATTATCGACCATCATCCCTTACAGAGTAATCTGCCCTCATGGGCCAAGCTGCAAGTAGAAATGGTAGGGGCCACTACCACCCTGTTGGTGGAAGAGATTGCGAGCAGGGGGTTATTTCTCAGCCCCAGCCAAGCCACGGTGATGGCAGTCGGTATCTATTCAGACACTGCGTGCCTAACCTCTGGCACCACATCGCCTAGGGACGCCAAGGCGGTGGCTTTTCTCCTCAGCCAGCAGGCTAACTTAGAGGTCATTGCTAGTTATGTTCGTAGCCCGCTGAGCGATGGGCAGCGCACCCTCTTTGAAGAATTGCTCACTGCCTCTCGTGAAGTGTCTGTGAAAGACGCTAAGATAAGGCTAACCTCATGTGAGGTCAACGAATATGTGGACGGACTTGCCGTGTTGGCTTCACGGCTGGCTGAAATTGATGACTGTGATGCCTGTATTGTGGCTGTGAATATGGATGGACGAGTGCATATAGTAGGGCGTAGCAAGAATGACCGCGTGAACATGCATGCCCTGATGCGTCATTTTGGGGGCAGCGGACATCAGCAAGCTGCGGCCGCCACCGTCAAGGGTAAAGGGATAGTGGAGCTCCTGGACTTGATTGAGCAAGTTTTGCCAAGCGTAGTCGAGCCACCCCTTCGCGCTAAGGATATTATGAGTTCGCCGGTAAAAAGTGTTGACCCCGAGATGACCATGGAAGAGGCCGGGCACATGATGCTACGCAGTGGTCACAGCGGCTTGCCTGTGGTCCAAGGCGGTAGCTTAATCGGCATTATTTCTAGGCGCGATCTCGACAAGGCCAATCATCATGGACTGCAAAATGCTCCCGTCAAAGGGTTTATGTCTACTGTGGTCGTTACCGTAAACGGAGAAGCCTCCATGGATGAAGTGCAACGTTTAATGATGGGTAAAGACATCGGTCGCTTGCCCGTGGTAGATGCAGAGGGCGGCATCATCGGCATAGTCACGCGCACAGATGTGTTGCGTACCTTGCACGGCAAAAGCTACCCACATTGGTATCAGACCACTTTTCGTTCGCAGCCTGAGGCGCTTGACTTAGAGCTGCCTAACATTGCCCCCTTACTGGAAAAGCACTTGGGCAACAAAACGATTGGCCTCTTGCTCTTGATTGGGCAGGAAGCGGAGCGGTATGGCGCTAAAGTATACCTTGTGGGCGGTCTGGTGCGAGATATATTGGTGGGCTATCCCAATGTAGATATAGATTTAGTAGTAGAGCCTGAGGCCATTCCTATCGCTAAAATCGTGGCCAAGCTGCTAGGGGCTGAATGCGTTGATTACCCAAAGTTTGGCACGGCGACCCTCACCCTGCCCTCAGGTGATCAGATTGATTTTGCCACGGCGCGCACTGAATTCTATGCGATGCCAGCGGCCATGCCTGATGTAGAATATGCGACTATAAGACAAGACCTCTATCGGCGTGATTTCACCATCAACACTCTCGCTGTGCCGCTTAGCTCATCTCTGTTTGGTAATTTGCTTGATTTTTACGGGGGGCGAGATGATCTTCAAGCAGGATTGGTACGAGTGCTCTACAACCTAAGTTTTGTCGAAGACCCTACCCGCATCATACGTGCCGTGCGATTTGAGCAACGATATGGCTACGCCTTAGAAGAACAAACGGAACGTTTTTTACGCCATGCCCTCGACAATGGTGTGCTGGAGAAAGTTTCGCGCGAGAAGTTGCGCGAGGAGTTACGTTTGTTGTTTGTCGAGGCGTCGGCCCCCCGAGCCATCCTACGCATGGACGAGCTAGCTATCTGGCCACATATCTTGCCACAGTTTCGGCTAACTGATCGGCAAATAGATGTCTTACGCACTGTGACCCAGGTGGATTTAACAGAGCTCGATGTGTTTGCTATTTACAGCACGGTATTGTTTCTGTACCGGCCCTATGCAGAATGGCCGCCACTTATTGAGAGCCTTAAATTGCCACGCAAAGCACGCGATGTCGCCCTTGAGGTGATGGAACAAGCGGCACAGATACTCGGTGCCCTCTCTCTGGAAGAAGCGAATTTAGCAGAATTACTTCTTATGTACGAGCCCCTACATGCCGAGACAAAAGTAATACTTGGCGCACTGGCTAGTAAAGAGGGAGCCAAAAGAATAGAGGCCATGCAAGCATTAGGCTCTGTCAAAATGTCTCTCAAAGGTCAGGATCTTATCGAGCGTGGCATTGCTCCAGGGCCGCTTCTTGGCAGGCTGCTGCGAGATATTAAGAAAGCTCGTCTCGAACGCCTAGTAGCAAGCAGGGAAGACGAGCTGGAATACCTCGATTTGCTCCTCGAGCGCAACCAAAAGGGAGGAAACTAAGCATGGACTTACTAGCACTGCTTCCGGAAAACTTAATCTTTTTGCTGCCTGCGTTGCTCTTGGCACTAACAGTGCATGAATTTGCACATGCCTATGTGTCGCATCGCTTGGGAGACCCCACGCCCAAGTGGCAAGGCAGGCTGACGCTCAATCCTATCGCGCATATCGATCCCGTTGGTTTTCTCATGATCATGTTCTTTCGCTTTGGCTGGGGCAAAGCCGTAGAGATTGACCCTAAGTACTACCGCAACCGGCGGCAGGGGATGGTGCTCGTTTCTGTGGCTGGCCCTGCTGCGAACATTGTTACTGCCTTTGTCTTAGTGGTCGCACACATTCTCGTTATGATACTGAACCCTGCTCAAATGGGGGGCTTTGTGGGGGAACTGCTTAGCACGGCCATTTCGCTGAACATTTTTCTGGCCGTCTTTAATTTGCTGCCCATACCGCCCCTTGATGGCTCTAAAATACTTGCTGGTCTACTGCCGGGTAAGTACTCATATCGTTTTCAGTCGTTCACAAATCAATGGGGCATGTTGCTGTTGTTAGTAGTCGTCATGACCGGCATTACATCATATACGGTGCTACCTATTGGTGGCTTCTTGCTTGACATGATGTACGGAGTGGTACTAGCTTTTGTCGGGATTTTTGTATGAGTGAAGTAGTAGTCAGCTGCGAGAATTTCTCGGGATCTTTTGCCAAGCTCGTGCGCCTGCTCGTGGAGCATGAAATGGATATACTGTCTGTGCGCTTAGAGAACATTGTCGCGCAGGTCATCGAAACTATTATGGACTGCTATGCGCCTTTGTCTGTCGATGAGGCAGGAGTGCAGTTGGTGCTTTGTTCTACACTCCTGCGACTGAAGTCGCGTCGGCTACTGCCTGCTGACGAAGTAGAAGAGACTGAGGCTCTGGCGACTATAAGTTCCACCCTGCCGCCGTCTCTCGCGGCGGATTTTCCCTATGAAAATTATCGTGAGGTTGTGTTAGTACTCGAAAACTTGGCCTCTCAGTCGGCCCTGCTCAGTCCGCGTGGCGCAACAGGGGCTCTAGACATGCCCACAGCCAATGTCTTACTCGGTAAAGTATCGCTGCTTTCGTTAACGGCAGCGTTTGAGCAGGCGCTGCGCACGCGGAGCCCCCATTTTCTCGAAATAGCGCCGCCCGAGTGCTCCTTGCCTTGGGCCATGGATGTACTGCGCCGCACTATCGGAAGGCAGGGCAGGGTTCAGTTTGCGCAGATTCTTCCTGCCACTTGCTCTAGACTCGAGATAATCATGATTTTCTTAGGACTGCTAGAACTGATTCGCTTGGGAGAAGTCGTGCTCCATGGCGAATCGACTAATTTTTACTTAGAGAGCAAGGAGGGCGGCCAAGTTGCTTAGTAAACAGGGGTTGCTCGAAGCGCTTCTCTTTGCTTCCGGCGAACCTATCGAAAAGACCCGACTCCGGGAACTGCTATCCCTAGACGAGAAAAGCCTAGACCTTCTGGTGGAACAATTAGAGTGTAGCTTTGCTGAGGCAACGCGAGGCGTACAGCTCCGGTATACTAACGATAGTTTACAGCTATTGACGAAACCAGAAGCTGCTGATTTAGTGCTACGACTTACCGCGGTACGGCAGTACCGGTTGTCGCAACCGACACTTGAGGTTCTAGCGATTGTGGCCTACAAGCAGCCCATTACAAGGGCAGAAATCGAAGAAATACGCGGAGTTAAGTGTGAGCGGGCCTTACTGACATTAGCGGAAAAAGAGTTAGTGTGTGAAGTGGGGCGCAAAGACACCATCGGTCGCCCCATACTATATGGCACTACCGAACGCTTCCTGCATCACTTCAACCTCCGTTCGCTCAAGGATTTGCCAACACCCGGCTTGCTACCTTAAAGGCGCGCTGCATGCGCGCCTTTAGTTTTGGACACATTAGAACAATGGGTCTAAGTAGGTGTGTCATGGAGCTGCAAATTTTAGCCATCATGTTAGTCGTGCTAGGCGTGGTGGCACTCTTACTAGCAAAAGCTGAGGTCGAGTTAAAGTATGAGCGCAAAGGGTCTGATGATCGCGTTACCATTCGCATGCTCGGCCCCTATGGCGTAGTTTTCCAGCGCACAGAGGTTTCTGTGGTAGATCTTGGCCCCACCCTGGAGTCCTTGCGATTAGAAGTGCAGGTGACCACCAAGGAAGAAGTGGGAGATGCTCCTGTTGTTGACTACCGCATGGAGGCTGATATCAGCGACAGCCAGAAGCTGCTGCGACTAGCGCGGGCGGTGCAGGGCTTAGTACAGGATTACCGACGAGTCATCCAGTACGCAGAGCGAAGAACTAAATTGCGCTCCCTATCATGGCAGACCGCCATTGGTACGGGAGATGCGGCCTCTACAGCGATTCTCTGCGGCATGCTCTGGGGTTTAAAGGGCATGCTCCTCGGGTCACTACAGTCTCGCCTCACCATAGAGGACAAAAACATGACCATAGCGGTCTTTCCGAGCTTTAACGAGCGCAAATTCCAGACCTTCTTGCACTGCATATTGTCCTTGCGAGTCGTACATATTATAGGTGCAGGCTATATTCTATGGAAAGAAAAACGTAAGCGTAAAAAAAGGGGTGAACGCAGTGGAAAGTCATCCAATCCAAGGGCTGATGAAGACAGCCATGGAAAGCATTCAGGACATGGTAGACGTCAACACCATTGTTGGTGATCCGGTGGAAACGCCAGATGGCAGTGTAATCATGCCCATTTCTCGCGTGACTTTTGGATTTGCCGCAGGTGGCAGTGAGTTTGATGTGGGCAAGGTACAAGCGGACGGAGGTTACCCGTTTGGCGGTGGCTCCGGTGCCGGGGTAACTTTACAACCGGTGGCCTTCCTAGTTGTGGGTGGAGGCAATATTCGCTTGCTGCCAGTCGATGCGAACACTATGGCGGAGCGTATTTTGGATGTAGCGCCTCAACTAATTCAACAAATCGGCTCCATGTTGAAACCGCCGATACCCCAAAATCGTAATGGCAGTACCCCCTCGACACCTTAATGACCTCGACTGACGCCCACGAAAAGAGACCTCGCGGTCTCTTTTTGCATGTGCTAGGTGTTTTCTGCTCGCCATATACTCTAAAGAGGCGAGGGGGTGCATCTTGGTGCGGGCTGTAGCGGTCCTCATAGCGATTATTATGGGCTTAGGCTGCTTTTTCACAAGTGGCGAGGCCCTAGGTGTGGCTGCTAGGGCCGCCATCCTTATGGATGTCAACAGCGGCCGCGTTCTCTATGGCAAGAACATACATTCTCGCCTGCCGATGGCTAGTCTCACCAAGATTATGACGGCCCTGCTGGCAGCAGAAAGCGGAAAACTAGACGAGTTGGTTACGGTGCAGGAGGAATGGATAACTGTTCCCCCAAGCAATATCTGGCTTACTGCGGGGGAAAGTATTAGCCTGCGCAATTTAGTCTATGGCCTGTTGTTGCGGTCCGGCAATGATGCGGCGATGTCTATCGCTTACTTCTTGGCGGGGGGAGTGGCACCCTTTAGCCAGGCCATGAATAAACGGGCAAAGGAGCTTGGCGCGCTCGACACTAATTTCAGTAATCCACATGGCCTCCATGCGCGAGATCACTACTCCACTGCCTACGATTTAGCACTTATAACACGAAGCCTGCTTCACAATCCCTTTTTGCGGTCGGTTGTCAGAACAGAACGGTTCGATAGTCGGAGATACGGGGGAGATGTGCCCCGCATTTGGCATAACAAGAATAGGCTACTGCAGATGGAAGAGCAGGCCGACGGCATTAAGACCGCATGGACGGTCGCGGCTGGCCACTGCTTTGCCGCTTCGGCAACTAGGCATGGTTGGCAATTGCTCAGTATCGTACTCAATTCTCCCAACCACTACGGCGAGAGCCGTTCTTTACTCTCTTTTGGGTTCGCCAACTATGCTCCAACATTAGTGGTGCCACGCGGTCTCTTTCAGGGACAGGTGTCAGTGCCAGGAGGAGAGCCCTCGCTTGTCGGTGTAGTGGCAGCTCAGGACCTCTGGTGGGTACAGGGGCATCGCGAAGAGCCCGCTGCCGAGGCCGAGGTGCAGGTCATTCTACCAAAATTTTTGAAGCCGCCCATCGCCTTGGCACAAGTGCTAGGCGAGTTAACCGTAAGCTCGCGGGGAGAGCTTTGGGGCCGAGTAGAGCTCATTAGCGATACCGTGGTGCGCGAGGCATCGCTGTGGCGGCAACTTCTTCGCCAAGTGAGGGACTACGTTCAGTTTGTGAACTGGCCCTTTACGCCTGCCTTATGATGAACACTATCTGGGGAGTTGGCGTGCTAATCTCGATTGGGTACATGTTCCTGGTGGGCGGTGATGCACAGGCACTGGCCAATTCCCTGGCGAGGAGTGGTGAACAAGCACTAGCCCTGACACTCGGTCTAATTGGTACTGTGGCTTTTTGGTCGGGGATGAATCGCGTTGCTGAAGCAGCAGGATTGCTGAAGGCACTAGGGTTTCTGCTCAGGCCCTTATTTGTCCGGCTCTTCCCCTCCCTGAGGCGAGAAGATAGGGCCCTACGCCTAGTGATGTCTAATGTCTGTGCCACCCTGCTGGGGTTGGGCAATGCCGCCACGCCTCTAGGGCTTGAGGCCATGAGAGCTATGCAGGAGCAGAACCCGCGCCAAGATACGGCCACAGACGCGATGTGCACGTTGATTGTGATGAATACTACGGGGGTAACAGTCTTCCCGGCGACGGTGGTGGGTCTCCGCTTAGCGGCGGGCAGTGAAAACCCGATGAGCATCATTGGAGCAACTCTTTTGGCCAGCCTATTTGGCTTAAGTGTTGGTCTAATCGCCGATCGTTTGCTCTCTAGGTGGTGGAGCAGATGATACTACTTATTATTTGCGCGGTGATTTTGGCGACTGGTCTGTGGCGGGGGGTACCAGTCTTCGATGAGTTCGTTCTCGGGGCCAAGCAAGGCGCGCTCATAGTTGTGCGCCTGTTTCCCTATGTTCTCGCCATGATTTTAGCAGTGAACCTCCTAGAGGCCTCCGGTTTGATGGCTCTCTTGGTGCATCATGTGGGGAATGTAGTACAAGGTCTGGGCATGCCTTCAGAGGTAGTACCGCTGGCACTACTGCGGCCGCTGACTGGCAGTGGGTCATTGGCGGTGACACATGGCATCTTGGCAGAGCATGGGCCTGATTCGTTTGTGGGACTCTTGGCATCAACCATACAGGGGAGTAATGACACCACTCTGTATGTGCTGACGGTGTACTTCGGAGCGATTGGCGTCAAGAAAATGCGGCATGGCTTGGTAGTGGGCTTGCTTTCTGACATGGCGAGCCTGTTCGCGGCCGTAGCTATTGTTCACCATCTCTTTAATTAGAGAAGCGGTTGCTTTTACCCATCGCTTGTGGCAAGATTAACCCAAGTGAATTAGAGGGGGTCTACAGATGGGTATTGACGCAAGATTGAACGAATTGGGCCTGGTCATCCCCGAGGCAGCCAAGCCAGTTGCAGCCTATGTGCCAGCGGTGCGCGCAGGGAGTCTGATTTTTGTTTCTGGCCAACTTCCCACGGTCAAAGGTGAGCTCAAATGGAAAGGCATGGTAGGACAAGACCTCGATATCAGTGCCGCTTATGAAGCCGCGCGAATTTGTGCTCTTAACTGCCTCGCCGCTATTAAGACGGTCGAGCCAAACTTGGACAAGATTAAACGCATAGTGAAACTCACCGGTTTTGTCAGTAGCTTGCCAACATTTGGCGACCAACCCAAGGTGATTAACGGAGCTTCAGAGCTTTTGCAGCTAATATTTGCCGAGAAAGGCATTCATGCCCGAGCTGCGGTGAGCGTAGCCTCTCTACCTCTTAACGCCGCCGTAGAAGTCGAGATGATTGTGGAAGTGGAGTAGTAAAGACCCCCTTGCGGGGGCTTTTTTTCAGTGGACGGGGCAACATAAATTACGGCTGAGGAAGGGTGGTGCTGACTTGATAAGGGTAGGTATTGTTGGTGTTGGAGGCAGAATGGGTTCGCTTATTGCCAAATTAATCGATCAGACAGCTGATATTGTGGTCACAGCGGCTGCAGAGCAAGCTACGCATCCCCTCTGCGGTCAGAAGTTAGACCTGGTGGCGAGACCGCAGGTAACTACCTTGGATGAGCTAGACTTGACTGCAGTCGATGTGCTGGTGGATTTTTCTGCGCCAGCAACCTGTCTCAAAGCTCTGTCAGTGGCAGAAAAAAAGGGCTGCGCCTTTGTCTCGGGGACAACCGGCTTAACGGGTGAGCAACTTAATATTGTGCGAGCCGCGGCGTTTAGCATACCCATCGTGCATTCGCCCAACATGGCTCCTGGGGTAAACGTCTTTTTTCATGCCGTAGCGGGTCTGGCCAAGCACCTTGGGGGGGACTACGAGGCTGAGGTTGTGGAAATACATCACCGTTACAAGGTGGACGCCCCTAGTGGGACAGCCAAGCGCATAGTTGAATTTATCGGTCGCGACGTACCCTGTCACAGCCTGCGCATGGGCGAGGTTGTCGGTGAACATCAAGTGCATTTTGCTGCGCATGGTGAGCGCATAACCTTGACCCACCAGGCGGAAACACGCGAGGCTTTCGCCCAGGGAGTTTTGTGTGCCCTGCGCTTTGTCGCGGGGAAGCAGGCAGGGTTCTTCGACATGTCTCATGTCCTGGCTCTCAATCCCTGATGTTGCGTCTACAAAAGGTACTGGCGCAACACGGCCTAGCTTCGCGGCGGGCGGCGGAAGAACTCATTTTGGAGGGCAGAGTTACGGTCAATGGCCAGGTGGCAGTTCTCGGCACCAAAGTTGGTGTGGGGGATAAGGTGGTTGTAGACGGGCAGCCGCTCTGCCAGAGAGAAAGTTTGACCTACCTCATGCTTAATAAACCGCGAGGATATGTGACCACCGTAGAGGACCCCCATGCCCAGAAGACCGTCATGGACTTAATGACTGACATCAAGGTGCGGGTGTTTCCCGTGGGTAGACTAGACAAGGATACTGAGGGCTTGTTGCTGTTCACTAATGACGGGGACCTCACGCATAGGTTGCTACATCCCTCGCGACATGTGGCCAAGACTTACTTTGTTGAAGTTCAGGGGCACCTTTCTTCCGCGGCGATGGGGGCTCTCGAAGCAGGCGTCATGCTTGATGACGGCCTCACGGCGGCGGCGCGAGTTGCTGAGCTGACCCATAAGGCAGCTCGTAGCACATTTCTCCTCACGATTTTTGAAGGAAGAAAGCGGCAGATTAGGCGCATGTGCTCGGTGGTCGGACATGAGGTAGTTTATCTGCAGCGCCTAGCAATCGGCCCGTTGACGCTAGGAGACTTAGCAATCGGGGCCTATCGCCATCTGTCGTCGGATGAGGTCGCGCAGTTAGTGATAGCAACGGAGGAAGCTCACCATGCCTAGTAATGTGCTTGTAATCGGCTGCGGCGCCGCCGGCATGATGGCCGCCCTATTTGCCGCACGGGGTGGAGCTAGGGTCACGGTCATCGAAAGGAACCATTCTCCTGGAGTTAAGCTCTCCATCACCGGGAAAGGGCGCTGCAATATAACTAATGCCTGTTCCGTGAATGAGTTAGTGAGCAATGTGCCGACCAATGGACGTTTCTTGCATAGCGCTTTCAATTACTTAGACAGCAGTTCCACCATGGAGCTGTTTGAAAGCATAGGAGTTAGGCTCACCACAGAGAGAGGTAATCGTGTGTTTCCCGCTAGTGACAGAGCTCAGGAAGTTATTAGTCTGTTGCACAGCGAACTGCTGCGTCTTGGTGTACGGATACACATGGGTTCACGCGTAGGGAGTATTATTAAGCAGGAAAGTGGCACCTTCATACTAGAGTGTAGCGGTGGCAGACGATTTATGGAGGCAGACAAGGTAATTTTGGCCACGGGCGGTGCTTCTTACCCGCGGACTGGCTCCTCTGGTGATGGATACAAGCTGGCGGCCTCACTTGGGCACCGGATTGTGCCCCTGAGGCCCGCCTTGGTGCCTCTTGAAGTTGCCGAAACTTGGGTTAGGGAAGTGCAGGGCTTGAGTTTAAAGAACGTTGAGCTCACCTCGCCCACAGGGCAGGAGTTTGGTGAGATGCTCTTCACGCACTTTGGCATTAGTGGTCCGATCGTGCTTTCCTTGAGCAGTCGCCTGAGGCAGTCTCTAGAGCAGGGTAGCGTCGTGCTCCGCCTCGACCTTAAGCCCGCCCTTACACGCGAGGTTTTAGAAGCACGTCTAAGACGCGATTTTGCCGTAGCAGGAAGAAAGTTCTTTGGCAATAGCTTAGGTGACCTGCTGCCCTCCTCCTTGATTCCGGTATTTGTCAAGCTAGCGCAAATACCGCATGAGCGTCAGGTCAGCCAGATTACCAAGGCGGAGTTTGAACGATTGAGTTTTATGCTCAAGAATTTAAATCTTACGGTCATCCGTCAGCGCCCCATTGACGAGGCCATTATTACCAGCGGCGGTATCACCACAAGCGAGGTAGAGCCGCGCACTATGGAGTCAAAGCTAGTGAGTGGACTTTACTTCGCAGGAGAAATTCTCGATGTTGATGGGTATACGGGGGGTTTCAATCTGCAAATCGCCTGGAGTACGGGTGCGATGGCAGGAAATTATGCGGCAAGAGAGAACTGACGAGAGGTAGTAGCATAGAAGCGGACACCAAAGACTAGTCATTAGAGTGGGTGAAGAGTATTATTGCCATTAGAGGGGCGACAACTTGTGAACAAAATGCGCGTGAGCATATCTTAGAGGCCACGCAGGAATTGCTACTTGCTGTCATAGGAGAAAATAGTATTCACGAGAGCGAAATCGTCAACATAATGTTTACTGCAACGCCTGATATTAGCGCAGCTTTTCCGGCCGAGGCCGCGCGCGCTTGCGGGCTAAGCAAAGTGCCCTTGCTAGGCGCGCAGGAAGTAGCGGTAACAGGCGCACCCTTGCTTTGCATAAGAGTGATGTTGTTGGTTGACAAAGAGCTTCCGCGGGCTATGGTAAGACACATTTACTTGCGGGGGGCCGTGGGACTACGGCCTGATTTGGTGGGGGTGGGTGCCTTGAGGAACATTAACATTGCCATTGATGGCCCTGCGGGGGCTGGCAAAAGTACCGTAGCTCAGAATGTGGCCAAGAAGTTGGGTTTGCGTTACCTAGACACCGGGGCTATGTACCGTGCCCTGACTTGGCTCTCTCTACAAAGAGGCGTGGAACTACGAGATGGCACTTCCTTAAGTGCGTTAGCAGAAAAATTAGCATTTAATCTTAACTCCGACTCGCAGCTGACACTAGATGGTCGGGTTTTAGGCGATGAAATTCGCACACCACAAGTAAATGCCGCAGTGTCATTGGTTTCAAGCCATGGTGCGGTACGCGAGATCATTGTCCGTAAGCAACAACAACTTGCCGCGAGCGGCGGAATTGTGATGGATGGGCGTGATATCGGCACCACGGTACTCGTCGATGCCCCAGTGAAAATATTTCTCGTTGCCGACGCGCGAGAGCGGGCCAGGCGACGTTTGCGGGAGCTAGAGGCCTTAGGACATAGGGTAGATTTGGCGGAAGTGGTGGAGCAAATTATACAGCGAGACCATTTTGACAGCCATCGCGCAGTATCGCCGCTCACCCCTGCCTCTGATGCGATTGTAGTTGACACTACTGACTTGCCCATCGATAAAGTTATTCGGCAAATCTTAGATATTGTCGCTAATAAACAATATGAACTATAAAATACTGAGGTTTCTCGCAGGATGTCTTGTTAGACTACTCTACCGCGTAGAAATAGTGGGTAGAGGAAAAGTGCCTAAGACCGGCGGTGCGATTATCTGTGCCAACCACATACATCTCTTCGACCCGGTGGTCATCGCCCTAGCTGTGGAGCGACCTGTCCGTTTCATGGGTAAAACAGAACTCTTCTCCTGGCCCATCGTAGGTTATCTAGCGAGAAAGGCTGGCGTCTTCCCGGTGAAACGGGGCAGCGCCGATATGCAGGCCATTAGGCAGAGTTTGCGCATCTTACAGGAGGGCGAATTGCTGGGTATTTTTCCTGAAGGTACACGTAGTAAAGATGGCGAGATTGCGCCTTTCTATAGTAGTGTGACCATGTTGGCTGAGAGGGGTGGGGTGCCCGTTATCCCGGCCGCGATTTCAGGGGAATATCGCTTTGGGCGCACAGTCAAGGTGCTTATAGGTGAAACAACCGAACTAACCGCACTTTCCCCTGAACCCTACGAAAGGGGCAAGGCTACTGCCGGGTTGATGGCTCGTATCAAGAGCTTAAAGGACTCTTTACGATGAAAATTTTCGTGGTTGCCCCCACAGGTATGTGTGGTGGGGTAGAGAGGGCCATCGTCATGGCCGAGGAAGTGGCTAGAGAGCAGGGGTTTTCTTTGGGGCCCGTCGTCCACAATCCAGCAGTTGTGCAGAGGTTGTCAGAAAAAGGGCTCAGGCAGATCGACTTAGATGAGGTACAGAGCGGCAGCACTCTACTCATCCGCTCGCATGGAGCTTCTCCCTTGGTGTATAAAACCGCCCGCGAGCGAGGCGTTAAAATCGTAGACGCTACTTGCCCTCATGTCTTGCGTTTGCAGAAGGAGGCCGCAAAGGCCGTTACGGCGGGCATGGACGTGGTCATTGTGGGTGATAGTACACATCCCGAAATTGAAGCCGTACTAGCCCATGCGGCAGGGAGGCCCTTTGTCGTACGCGGTACGGATGATCTTCGGGGTCTTCCTCTTAAGGAGCAAATTGCTGTTATGGCTCAAACAACTGCCTCTCCCGTTCTGTGGCAAACTGTGGTAGAATGGTTAGAGATACAGGGCAAGAAAGTCACCCCAGTAGAAACTATTTGTCGGGCCACGCAAGAAAGGCAAAAAGCAACCTATGAATTGGCCAGAGAAGTAGATATAATGGTAATCGTGGGCGGGAACAATAGTGCTAATACCAGAAATCTGGCCGACATATGTCGGGCGGGGGGCACGCCCACTTACCAGGTCGAGAGTCCTGATGCGCTCGAACGAGACTGGTTTGTTTCGGCCAATCGCGTTGGTATCGCCGCGGGTGCGTCCACCCCTGCATGGATCATTAAGGAGGTCGTCGTTGCTATGGAGAACATGGAAAACAAAGTTTTAAACGAGCAAGAAACGGTAGTTGAGGAAACTGCCACCCAGGAGACAAGTAGCTTCCCCAATCTAAAACGAGGTCAGTTGGTCGAAGGCAAAGTGGTCAGCGTGGACGCCGAAGGTGTCAGTGTTGACATCGGCCAAAAGTCGGAAGCATACATAGCAAAAAATGAACTAAGCAATGACCCCGACCGCTCGCCTATGGACTTGTGCCAAGTAGGTGATACCGTACTAGCGCAGGTGATCCGCATTGATTCCAAAGAGGACAAAGTGCTGCTTTCGCGACGTCGTGCGGTCGAAGAACAGGGTATGAAAGACCTAGCTGCTGCCCGAGAGTCTGGAAAAATTCTGCAAGGCAAAATTTTGGAGGCGGTAAAAGGAGGCGTCATGGTTGACGTCTTGGGTGTCAAAACTTTCATGCCTGCCTCTCATGTTGATCTCCGCTATGTACCTGACCTCGCCTCCTATGTTGGCCAGACAGTCTCGATCATTGTCAAAGAAATCGAGGAGGCACGCCGTAGGGTCGTAGTGTCGCGCAAAGAAGCCCTAGAGAAGAAGACTGAGGAAATTAAAGGAAAAACTTGGGATTCCCTCCTCGTGGGTAGCCTGCGCGATGGCATTGTGCAACGGCTAACTGACTTTGGCGCCTTTGTAGACCTCGGGGGCATTGACGGACTAGTTCATGTCTCAGAGATCGCTTGGCAGCGCGTCACTCACCCCTCTGAAGCGCTGACTGAGGGTCAAGCAGTGCGCGTGAAAGTTCTAGGGGTAGATCGCGAAAAGGGTCGCGTTTCGCTCAGTATCAAGCAGGGCGAAGGCGATCCCTGGAACAGAATCGGCGAAAAGTTCTCTGCTGGCTCTGTTGTTCCTGGTCGTATAGTGCGTACCGCTAGTTTCGGTGCTTTTGTGGAGATTGCGCCCGGCATTGAGGGCTTGGTTCACATTTCGCAGCTCTCTCATGAGCGAGTTGAGAAGACTGAGGATGCTGTCAAACCCGGTGATGAAGTCCAAGTGAAGATCCTTTCCATCGTGCCCACTGAACATCGCGTCAGCCTCTCCATCAAGGACGCCGTTGATCGTCCGCGTGTGGAAAGGACAGAGCGCCCCGAAAAAGGGGAGCGTCGTGAGCGCGGTGACAAGCGCGGTCGTGACGACCGCAATCAGAGCTACCGCGAGGAGAGCAAGGTTACTTTGGGCGATAAATTCGGAGATTTGCTTAAAGAAAGAGATAAGCACTAGACTCCCCCTGCATGCTAAGACGCGCCGCTTAAAAGCGGCGTGTTTTTGTTTTTATGGCAGGATAATCGGGCAAGATAGTTCTAGGACTTGTCAAATGAGGGAAGGAGCCGTCTGATGTTAGGTTTACCAATAGGACTGTTGGTATTGGTTGTAGTAACGATCCTCATCTTGTCGGGCATTGCCCAGCGTGTGCTTGATCGCATGAAGATGGACGACAGAACAGCCTTGGTGCTCATCTTGGCGATGCTAGTGGGGGGCCTTCTGCCCGACTTGCCTCTGGGTAGAACCCTCAGCATCAATGTGGGTGGCGGGCTCATACCTGTCGCCATATGTCTATATCTCTTTGTCACCGCAGGTACGGCCAAGGAGCGTTGGCGCACCGTCATGGCTGTGGCAGCCACGACCGGCGCCGTCTACTTAGTTTCGGCCTTCCTGCCCTCTGACCCCGCCACCATGATTCTGGACCCTATCTACACTTTTTCACTCATCGCCGGAATTACAGCCTACCTGTTCGGGCGCTCACGGCGTGGAGCCTTTATTGCCGGTGTACTTGGCATCGTCCTCAATGACGTAATTTATGGGCTACTCCTCCTCATGGGCCCCTTCACCGGGCAAACGGTGATTGGCGGGGCCGGAATCTTCGACGCCGTGGTCTTAACCGGGCTCTTAGCTGTTCTCTTAGCTGAGCTTGTCGGTGAGACGCGTGAGAAAATTCAAGGGGGACCCGCGCCCATAACGGAAAATCGACCACAGGGTCTCAAGGCGCCAGGAAGGAGTGACAATGATGAAGAATAGGGGTTTTCGGCTTTACCTGCTGCTTATCGTCAGCCTTGTTTTGGCTCTAGCTACGGAACCCATTTGGTCAAGAACGGCGCTGCTAGACAATGCCATGCATCCTGAGATCTTATGCGAGCTAGTAGATGGGCAGCACTTTACCGTTGTTGACGAGGTTTCAGGCGAGGAAATTTTTCGTACTGCTCGCGTCGTCGTCGTCGGCGACATGTACCAACAAGCCGATAATCGCTTCTATGAAGTGGTCGCAGTGCAGGGGCTGATTGCTAAGGCGAGATTCTTACGCTATGAGTCTGTCGGCGAAGTCTCCTCATGGTTTCCGTCCTTTCTCGAAGAGTGGGGTAGTACGGGGGTATTGCCGGACCAGCTACGTACACAGGCGCGTGAAGAAGTGAGAATAGCCCTCTATCACACGCATAGCGCAGAGTCTTACATACCTTCGGATGGCAAGGCTAGTATCAGAGACAAGGGCGGTATTTTCATCGTCGGTGAAAGCTTTATGCAAAATCTAGAGAAACAGGGTGTAGCAGTAGAGCAAGACAGACGCAGTCATGATCCTCATGACAAGAGGTCCTACATGCGTTCGCGGCGTACTGCCGCCGAGATGTTGCGCGCTGTTAATCCCGCTGCACTTCTCGATGTGCATCGCGATGCCCTGCCGCGGCGATTCTATACCACGACAATCAAGGGAAATGAGTTGGCCCAAATACGTTTAGTAGTAGGGAGACAAAACCCGAACATACGGGCCAATAAGCAGTTTGCCCAAGAACTGATGGCCGCCGCCAACAAGCGCTACCCCAACCTAGTGCGCGACATTTTTTTCGGCAGGGGTAGCTACAATCAGGAACTCCACCCCCGAGCCTTGTTGCTTGAGCTTGGCACCTACAGAAGCACTCACGAAGAAGCCAAGGATGGAGCGGAATTACTTGCTGGCGTACTGGCTGCCTACTTAGGTGCCGCAGCTCCCGCTGATGCTGCTGGCATCGCCAGGGAGGGAGGAGCAGCACGCAGCAGCCTGATGTTCGTTCTAGGTTTAGTGCTGGTAGGAGGGCTGGTCTTCCTCTTTCTGAGTACGGGCAGTCTCAAAGAAATGGGCAGCAAGATGCGTCATTTTGTCACTGACGAGTTTAGCATGAAGTCTGGCCGTAAGGAAAAAGCAGGAGCGAAGCGGGATGACAAATCGTCTGACGAAGGTGATTCATAGCTCCCATGGTTTGGCGGCTCTAGTGGCAGGGCTGTCGCTACTGTGTCAGAGTCCTCGCGAGCTAGGGCTTCTCTTGCCGCGCTACCTGGTGCAAATGCAAAAACCGGGGCAGCATGTGATTCTGAGATGTGGCAAACGGGACATCGTATGTTTTCGCAGTGGAAAGCACCCAGAGATAGTCGACATGCTGTTTAACACGGCCAGAGACATTTGGCCGCTCCACAATTTTAGTACACACTACCTCAGAGAAGGGCGCTGCGCGAAGTGGAGGGCCCTTCTCTACACCTACTTGCGGCAGGACTGGCTCATTGCTGGAGAGCTGCGCAGAGATGGGCATGATGCACCTTGGAGATAATCTACTGCTGTTACGGCGGCTCACATACTTCGATAACGGCAGCTGCCTTGCACCTAGGTCTGCTCTCGCGCGACAGGCGACCGTCTGTGAGGGAGATCTTATCTCTCCCTCACTTTGATTGTCTTCCCGCGGCTGACTTGGGCAGGGTATTTCGCTACGGGAGAGATGCTGCGAACAACAACATCTACATTGCCTCATTAGGACCCGACCGTAAGGCTACCTCTAGTGCGCTGCGGCTCTTCTTCGTTGCGGCAGGCCTAAATGAAGAGCATCTGCTAATTGTAGACGCCCTGCAGTGCGTCACTGCACCTATTAGAGTTGGGGGATTTTTATCGCGCCGCTTAGGACTAATCTGCTTAGGCAGACCCCTCTGTGCCTACGGCATAGTCATGAACTTTGCGTGTTTTCAGTCCCTCTGGGAGAGCGTAGTGGCAGCGAGGAAGGTAGGGATTGACGCCCCTAGTTAGGTAGGGGATAATGTGGCATGTAAAGGTTGATGTGGAGGCTTAGTGTGGGCGAAATTGTTAAGATAACCCCAGGTTCGGAAGCCGCTAAGGCGGGACTACAACCTGGCATGGTGGTTACCCATGTCAATGACGGTGAAATTAGGGACATCATTCAGTGGAAGCAAGCTCTCGCCTTCCCCACCATGCATGTGGCTGTCATTCTGGCAGGTGAAAAAAAACTGTTTAAAATACGTCATCGGTCGGGGGAAGAAATTGGGATTGAGTTCGCCTCACCCACCCTTGACAAACTCTGTTCCTGCCACAACAATTGCGAATTTTGTTTTGTGCGACAGATGCCCAAGGGAATGCGCAGCTCGCTCTATATCAAGGACGATGATTATCGGCTGTCCCTTGTTTACGGTTCATTTGTCACTCTCACCAATGTCACTAATGAGGAATGGCAGCGCATACTGCGGGAGGGCATCTCTCCAATCTATGTTTCTGTGCATACGACTAATCCGAAGCTGCGCGTAGAGCTCATGGGCAACCCGGCAGCAGCCGGCATCATGGAGCAGCTATCTCAACTTGTGGCGGGGGGCATTACCGTGCATGTACAGCTCGTGCTCGTGCCCGGTAGAAACGATGGTTTAGAGTTAGAGCGTAGTCTAGATGATCTGCTGCTCCTTAGCCCTGGGATTGAATCTATTGCCGTGGTCCCGGTGGGTCTGACAGGGCATCGCCATGGCTTACCCCTGCTTCACGGCTTCGCCAAAGACAGCGCACGAGCAGTGATCGAAGTCCTGGAAAAGTACAGAGCACGCTGTCGCCGCAAGTTTGGGCGCACCACGGTCTATGCCGCGGACGAATTTTACATCTTAGCAGAAACCGATTTTCCGCAGGCCCACACTTATGATGACTACCCACAGCTAGAGAATGGAGTCGGTTTGGCGCGTCTCTTTCAGGAGGAGTTTCGTCAGGCACTTTCCGCTGCTCGACGAAAGCGGGGGTCCGCCACAAGAGTGTTGTGGGTTACTGGCATGGCTTCGTCTATGGCACTAAAGCGTCTGCAGCATGAACTCAATGCCCGCCACCCTGTATGGGTAGATGTGCTACCTGTGCCTAACCTCTTGTTTGGTGGAGGAGTCACCGTCACGGGGCTACTCGGTGGTCAAGACATAGAGAGGGCCATGCGTGAGGCGACAATTGTGCCGTCAACGCGGGTTCTCGTTCCAGATGTGACCCTGCGCCAAGGTAGATTCTTGGATGATCTATCTGTAGAAGACTTGCAGGTGGCTTTTCCTTTAGTAAATATATCTATATGTCCGACTACGGGGGGAGATCTAGTAAGATACACCCTGGGTCTAGAGGAGTGATTGACAATGTCTTATGTAGCTATTGTTGGTAGGCCAAATGTGGGTAAGTCAACGCTGTTTAACTACCTTGTGGGGCAGCGAATTTCGATCGTCGAAGACTCACCGGGTGTGACGCGTGATCGCATCTATGCCGATGTCGAATGGACTGGTAAGCGCTTTACACTAATTGATACGGGCGGGATAACTTTCGGCGGTGATGACACCTTGCTTATGCAAATGCGCTACCAAGCTGAGGTGGCCGTCGAGTCGGCTGATCTTATCATCTTTATGGTTGATGGTCGAACAGGTGTTACAACAGCTGATAGAGAAGTGGCCCAGCTACTGCGTAACACTAAGAAACCTGTGCTGCTCGTAGTCAACAAACTAGACGTCCCGAACCTCTTTCCGCACGCGACTGACTTTTTCACTTTAGGCCTAGGTGACCCACTCCCTATATCCGCGGCTAATGGGTTGAATTTGGGTGACTTTCTTGACGCTATTATTACTTCTTTACCGCAAGAAGAAGAAACAACCTACGGCGCTGATGTCGTAAAAATTGCTGTCATGGGAAGACCAAATGTAGGTAAATCCTCGCTGGTGAACAGTATTTTAGGCGAAAACAGGGTTATCGTCAGCGACATACCTGGCACGACACGTGATGCAATCGACACCTACTTTGAGCGCGACAATCATAAGTATGTGCTCATTGACACGGCGGGGCTACGCCGGAAGGCGAAAATCAGAGAAGATATTGAACGCTACAGCGTGGTGCGCAGTCTTCGTGCGGTCGATAAGGCCAATATTTGTCTTATGGTTATTGACGCCACGGAGGGAGTTTTAGAGCAGGATAAGAAAATAATCGGCTATGCCCATGAACGGGGCAAAGGGCTGATTTATGTTGTTAATAAATGGGATTTAATCGAGAAAGATGACAAGACCGCTGATCGTTTTGCGAAGAACCTCAAGGCGGAACTATTGTTTGCTGACTACGCCCCAGTGATTTTCGTTTCTGCCAAGACGGGGCAGAGGGTGCAAAAGATCTTAGAGCTCGTCAACTCTGTACGTGAACAACAACGAAAACGGATTTCCACCAGTGCGCTCATGGAGTTGATACTCGAAGCCACCTTGGTGACACCCCCTCCCTCTGAAAAGGGAAAACGTCTGAAGATCGGCTTTGTGACCCAGGTTAGTGTAGAGCCGCCTACCTTCTTGCTCTTTGTCAATGACCCCGAACTTTTGCACTTTAGTTACAAGCGCTTTCTCGAAAATCGCTTGCGGGCAGTCTACGCCTTTGTTGGCACGCCCATAGTGCTGGCCGCGAGGAAGAAGGAGTAGGCAGCATGGATAATAGACAGCGCAGAATTGGCATTGTTGGAGCTGGTGGCTGGGGTACTGCCCTCGCTAAGGTAGCCGCGCACAATAGTCGCAGTGTGCACCTATGGGTGCGCGAAGCTAAGTTGCGCGAAGAGATCGCTCTCCATGGCAGGAACGAGCTCTACCTACCCGGTGTGCAATTACCAGACAACATTGTTCCTGTGTCCGACTTCGCTACTTTCGCAGACTGTGAGTTAGTGATTATGGCGACGCCATCACAGTATGTGGGGACGACAGCACAGATGCTCAAGCCTCATTTGAAGCCGGGCACCATAATCGTTAATGCCGCAAAAGGTTTCGATCTCATCTCAGGCACACGCCTGTCAGTGTTACTTGGAGATACGCTCGGCCTAGACTTCCCTCTAGCTGTTATCTCAGGGCCTAATCATGCTCTAGAGATTGCCAAGGGGCTCCCAGCGGCCTCTGTCGCCGCGGCCAACCATCGAGCAGTAGCTGCTATGGTGCAAGATGCGCTCATGACCGACTTTTTCCGTATCTATACAAATGTTGACATGGTGGGTGTCGAGCTGGGCGGCGCTTTGAAAAATATCTACGCCCTCGCCGCAGGTATCGCAGAAGGCCTCGGCTATGGCGATAACACGAAGGCGGCCCTCATGACGCGTGGGCTCACAGAAATGGTGCGGCTCGGAAAGGCCATGGGCGCGCATCCGGCCACATTTGCCGGCTTGTCAGGCATGGGAGATCTTATTGTCACTTGCACTAGCCAACACAGCCGTAATCGACGTACCGGGCTAGCTCTTGGACAAGGCCAGTCTCTCCATTCTGTGTTGCAGAGTACAACACAAGTGGTGGAAGGAGTAAATGCGACACGAGCGGCAGACAGGCTCTCTAAGGAGTATGGCGTAGAGTTACCGATAGCTCGGGCCTTACATGAAGTGCTCTTTATGGAGCGCGATCCACGTGAGGCCGTACATGAGCTGATGACGCGCCACCGCAAAACAGAAAGTGAAGAGCAATTGCCTTTTGAAGCACATTAAGGTGGGGAAACCCCACCTTTTTCTGTTCTATGGGTATATCGCCAAACTCCCTGAATATATTTTACTGACCAAGCCTTGCTAGTTGGTGCGAGGTGTTCTGGTGTTCCACTCGTGGGGCAGTGCTTGGAGAAAGGGAGGGGAGTGGTTGTTCATGGCTCAGTTTGATTTACTAAAAGACATCGCGGAAAGAACTGGCGGAGACATCTATCTTGGGATCGTAGGCCCTGTGCGTACCGGCAAATCCACGTTCATAAAGCGGTTCATGGAGCTTGTGGTGCTCCCTAACATAGATGACGAGAATGTTAGGGATAGAACTAGGGATGAGCTGCCGCAGAGTGGGGCAGGGCGCACTATCATGACTGTGGAGCCTAAGTTCATTCCTGACGAGGCGGTCGAACTGGCGCTTAAGCCTGGGCTATCCGCCAGAATACGCTTGGTGGACTGCGTGGGCTACACCGTTAAGGGCGCCCGTGGCTATGCTGACGAAAACGGTCCGCGCATGGTCCAGACGCCGTGGCACGACGAACCAATCACCTTCGAAAGTGCGGCTGAAATAGGCACGCAGAAAGTCATTGAAGAACACTCTACGGTGGGCATTGTAATTACTGCTGACGGTTCCTTCTCTGACATTGCGCGGGAGGAATTCGTAGCGGCGGAAGAACGAGTTGTAGCCGAACTAAGGCGAATTGGCAAGCCCTTCTTGGTCATCCTCAACTCAAGTCGACCCACCGAACCAGAGACCGTCGAGCTGAGAAATGAGCTAGAAAAAAGGCTCAACGTCACTGTCTTGGCCCTCAATTGCGCTAAAATGACCGAGGAGGACATCTCGACAGTCCTTAAAGAGTCGCTGTATGAGTTCCCCGTAAAAGAGGTCAACATCAATCTCCCCACATGGGTAGAAGTATTAGACAAGAAACACTACCTACGCGTACAACTAGAGGGTGCCGTAAATGACGGTGTCAAAACTGTAACAAAGCTAAGAGATATAGACCGCCTTATCGAGGAGCTTTACACCTGTGATGCGGTGTTAGAGGTGGTCTTGCAGGACATCGACCTAGCACAGGGAGCTGCCAAGATTGAACTTACCACACCGGAGCACCTTTACTACGATGCCCTGACAGAGGCGGCTGGTGAAGATGTACGAGGTCAAGACACTATACTTAGGCTCGTAAAGACCCTATCCGTGAGCAGACATGAATACGAGAGAATCCGCCATGCCTACAGGGATTCGCGCCTGGCCGGCTATGGGATTTCGCCACCAAGCTTAGAAGAAATGGCGCTCGATCAGCCTGAGATTATTCGGCAGGGAAATCGTTTTGGTGTTCGTCTGCGTGCTACTGCGCCCTCCTTCCATATAATCCGTGTCGATGTCGAAAGCGAGATTGCCCCTATTGTGGGTACGGAAAAACAGAGTGAAGACCTCATTAGATACCTGGTGGACGAATTTGAAGCGAATCCGGAAAAGTTGTGGGAGGCCAATATCTTCGGCAAATCCTTGCAACACCTTGTGCGTGAGGGCATCCAAAACAAGCTGTTGACCATGCCTGACGACGCCCAAGGGAAGCTCAGGGAATGCCTACGACGCATCGTCAATGAAGGTAGCGGCGGGCTGATCGCGATTATTCTCTAGTTCACTTGCCAACTGCGGGTCGCTTGAGCTATAATAAGCAAGCGACGGGCTGTAGCGCAGTTTGGCTAGCGCGCTTGCTTGGGGTGCAAGAGGTCGCAGGTTCAAGTCCTGTCAGCCCGACCATTTTTTCTCCCGTGAACCGCTGATATCTTTCAGCGGTTTTATGTTGTTGTTTCTGCCATACTTGATTTGTGCACGTAGTCGTATACAATAAGAGAGAGCAAACGATGCAGGGAGGGATTTTCCATGGAACATAGGGATGCTGAGTTAGTGGCGGAACAAATCATTGATAAGTACGAGAAATACTTAAATCCTGGTTTATCGCGCCTTTTCCGTTACATGGGATTGGCTACTGTGGAATGGGAAGCTAAGGGCTCTGTAGTTACCGATATTAAGGGCGATCGATACCTCGATTTACTCGGCGGATACGGTATGTATGGAGCCGGTCATTCTCATCCTAAGATTGTTCAAGCTGTCAAGGATCAACTAGATCGTATGAGTATGTCGACGAAAATACTGTTAAATAAACCAATGGCCGATTTAGCTGAGCTACTAGCACAAGTGACCCCAGGTGATCTCCAGTATTCGTTTTTTGGCAACAGCGGGGCAGAAGCGGTCGAAGCGGCGCTTAAACTCGCTAAACTGGCCACGAAAAAACAAGGCATAATTTCAACCATAGGTGCCTTCCACGGCAAGACTCTTGGCGCACTGAGTGCAACTGGGCGTGAGGTTTTTCGGCAGCCCTTTTTACCCTTGCTTCCTGGTTTCAAGCATGTACCATATGGCGATGCCCAAGCTGTGCGGGAGGCGATCGATGAACATACCGCGGCGGTTATAGTCGAGCCTATACAGGGCGAGGGCGGAGTAATTGTGCCGCCACAGGGTTACCTTAGGGAGCTTCGAGAGATTTGCGATGCGGCCAAGGTGCTACTTATTGTCGATGAAGTTCAGACAGGCATGGGACGTACGGGCAAGCTTTTTGCGGTAGAGCACGAGGGCGTGGTGCCCGACATTATCTGCTTGGCCAAAGCGCTTGGAGGTGGGATTATGCCCATTGGCGCCATTGTGGCCAGGCCGCACCTTTGGGATGGTATGATTGAGGCGCCCTTCCTGCATACAACTACCTTTGGCGGCAACCCACTGGCGTGTGCAGCGGCCATAGCGGCCATTCAGGTAACGCTTGAAGAAGACCTCCCCGCGCGAGCAGCAACTATGGGTGATCGCTTCCTAGTTGCCCTAGAGGCCGCCAAAGAGAAGTACCCAGACATTATTGCCGATGTACGCGGTAGAGGGCTAATTATCGGTATCGAGTTCACTGATGCGGGCTATGCTGGCTTTGCCATTTCGGAGCTTGTAAACAACAAGATCTTAGCGGCATACACACTAAATAATCCTAAGGTCATTCGCGTTGAGCCCCCACTCGTGATCACTGCAGAAGAAGTGGACTTGGCGCTTGCTGTCTGGGAGAAAATCTTTGCTGCAGCAGCAGAGATGAAAGACGATATTTAGGAGGTAGGGATATGCCATTTATTGAAGTCTCGACTGTTGTGGCGGGCGATATCTCCGGCATTTGGGAGATAGTCTCTGACATGGAGGGGTATCCTAAATTCATGCCCAATCTGCAGAGCGTTACTATCGAAGAGCGCGGTGAAAATAGTACTGTAAGTAGCTGGGTAAGTAATGTCGATGGGCGCGTGATTAGGTGGCGTGAGCGTGATGTGTTTTTTCCGGCTGAATATAGGATCGCCTACAATCAAATTAGCGGAGATCTCAAGAAGTTCGAGGGCCAGTGGCTTCTAGAGGAAGTTACGGAGGGCGTAAAAATAGTGCTCACGGTGGACTTCGAATTTGGCATCCCCATGGTGGCCACACTACTTAACCCTTTGCTAAAAAAGAAAGTTCGCGAGAACAGTGAGGGCATGCTCGCGGCGATCAAAGGGCTCTGCGAAGGCAAGTAGGAAGTAGCGTTCCAGAGAGGCATGTACGACAAGATTTGACAGGAGGCAACCATAATGGACCAAACCCTTAAACTACTTAAAGAGATAACTGACGCCCCCGGAGTGCCTGGCTTTGAACACGAAGTTCGCAAAGTAATTCGATCCTACATGGATGGGCAAGCAGAAATCACCACCGATCGCATCGGAAGCATCATCTGCAAAAAGGTGGGGAACACTGAGGGCCCCCGCATCATGATTGCCGGACACATGGATGAAGTCGGCTTCATGGTCAGCAAGGTCACCAAGGAAGGTTTCGTCAAATTTCAAACTTTAGGCGGCTGGTGGAGCCAAGTCATGCTCGGACAAAAAGTAACTATCAAGACCAGAAAAGGGGATATTACAGGCATACTAGGGTCTAAACCCCCTCATATTCTCACGCCTGAAGAGCGCAGTAAGGTCGTTAATATTGACGATATGTTTATTGACGTCTGTGCAGCCGATGAGACTGAGGCCAAGGAGGTCTTTGGTATTCGCCCCGGGGACCCCATTGTACCAGACGCAACTTTTACGGTCATGAAGAATGAAAAGTTTCTCATGGCTAAAGCATGGGATGACCGGCTAGGGTGCGCACTGTTCATCGAAGTCATTAAAGCGCTGCAGAACGTAGAGCACGCCAACACAGTCTTTGGCGTAGGTACGGTACAGGAAGAGGTCGGTTTGCGCGGTGCAACGACTAGCTCTTTTGTAGTTAATCCTGACATAGGTTTTGCCCTCGAAGTAGGCATTGCCGGAGATACGCCAGGTGCCGAGAAAATGACCGAGAAGCTTGGCAAGGGCCCAGCGCTGCTCATGTACGATGCCTCGATGATACCACATGTTAAGCTGCGTGATTTTGTCATTGATGTCGCTGCGGAAGTAGGTATTCCACTGCAGTTTGACGTTATGCCTGGTGGCGGTACTGACGCGGGACGCATCCATGTGACCGGACGCGGGGTTCCTAGCCTTGTTATTGCCGTGCCTACGCGCTACATTCATAGTCACTACGGGATCATCCACCGGGATGATTATGAGCACGCAGTGAAACTAGTAGTCGAACTAGTGAAGAGGCTCGACAACGACAAAGTAGCCGAATTGAACGCAGATTAGCCTGCCGTTTCGGGGAGTAAATGTTTTGCCAAGAGCCATATTGCATGTGGCTCTTTTCATTTTCCCAAGAGGCTTAGCGTAAACAATGGTTGACTTGGCATTTTTGCGGTGTCAGTGCCTTTGTCATTTCGTGGGTCTTTGTCGGCCTGCTTATCTACGAGCTTTCCGTCTTGGGCCTAGGCGGGGGCAATTACGCCCTAGGGGAGGGCAGGATAGAGTCTGTACTGCTTACTGCAGGCCTAGCGGCCATTGTCGTGGGTGCCCTAGTAGGTATCGTCCCGGGCTGTGGACCACAAATCATCTTCGTTACTCTTTACGCCCAAGGCTTAGTCCCATTTGCGGCACTACTGGCCAATGCGATTTCTCAAGATGGAGACGCACTCTTCCCGCTGCTCGCCCTTGACCGGCGTTCTGCTCTGTCGGCAACACTAATTACTGCAGGGGTCGCTCTTCTCGTAGGCTTCATGGTTTACTGGCTGGAGCTATACACGCCAATCGGGCGTTTACTTAATATTTAACGCGCGGTAGTGTTGACAGCCCCTGTACTTGATGCTATAGTGTTAATGACAATCATTATCAATACGATAATGAACAAATTAGGAGGGTTCGCATGAACAAGAAGGTTCTCTACATCGGGCTGGCAGTGCTGCTGCTAATCGTTTCTTTTGTGAGCGGAACGATGCTAAATCGCGGTGCTGTGACTGCAGGCCAACAGGTCATCAATATTTACACTTCTCGTCACTATGGCGTTGAATCTGTATTTAATGAGTTCACTAAGCAGACTGGTATCGAAATTAGATTTACCACTGGCTCAGATGCCGCCTTGCGGCAACGTCTTCAAGCGGAAGGCAAGCATACCCTCGCCGACATGTACATCGCCGTAGATGCTGGCAATTTGTGGCTAGCTGCGCAAGATGGCCTTTTGGCAGAAGTCACTAGCCAGGCCCTGCAAGCTAATATTCCTGCCCATCTGCGCGACGAGGGCAACCGCTGGTTCGGTCTTACCAAGCGCGTACGCACCATTATGTACCACCCTGACCGGGTTACCCCCGCAGAACTTTCGACTTACGAGGCTCTCACTGACCCCAAGTGGAAAGGTCGTCTCGTCATGAGGCCTTCAACTCACTCTTACACTCAATCATTGGTTTCGAGCCTTATAGCGGCGCATGGTCCTGCCCAAGCAGAGGAAATTGTGCGCGGCTGGGTAGCTAATGAACCTACGCTCATCGATAGCGATACACGTATTCTCGAGGCACTGGCGGCTGGGCAAGGGGATGTTGCTCTTGCCAACCACTACTACTTGGGTCGTCTACTCGAGGGCAATCCTAACTTCCCCATTAGAGTTTTCTGGGCCAATCAAGATGACCGCGGAGCGCATGCCAATATCAGCGGCGCTGGCATTACCGCCCATGCCCGTAATCGCGACAATGCTCTTAAACTACTCGAATGGTTAAGTTCCCCCGCAGGACAAAAACTGTTTGCTGATTCTAACCACGAGTTCCCTGCCAACCCCGAAGTAGCTCCCCATGCGATTATCGCTGCCTTTGGCGAGTTTAAGACAGACCCCCTCAACATGGGTGAGTTTGGCCGTTTGCAGAAGGACGCTGTTGAGCTCCTAAATCGGGCAGGATACAGATAAGATAGGATCTGACGTATGAATACACAAGGGCATCCGCCGTCCGTTAACCAGGGTAAAAGGCCTAGCCGCCTTTTACCTCTGGTTTTATATGTTACTATAGCACTTGTCGTTCTGCCGGTATTAGTCGTGGCTTCATCCCTACTTCATCCTTCGTTAGCGGTTTGGACTCATCTCGGACAGACTATTCTACCTTTGCTCCTGCAAAATACAGCTGTCCTCTTGGTAGGAGTGTCTCTGGGAACTTTGGTGCTGGGCACTAGTCTGGCATGGCTCATTACGGCCTATGACTTTCCAGGCAGGGATAAATTCCGTTGGCTCTTGGTTCTGCCCATGGCTATACCCGCCTATGTTATGGGCTTTATTTACATGGCGTTGTTTGATTTTGCCGGGCCCTTTCACACCTTGGTGCGTTCTGTCTGGGGGGCACAGGCGTACTTTCCCCCCATTCGCAGTGGTGGTGGGGCAATTTTGGTCATGACCCTAACTCTCTACCCCTATGTTTTCTTGCTGGCCAAGGCAGGCTTTGAGGAGCAGACGGGGTCTCATTTTGAGGCTGCTAGAGCTCTCGGGAGTAGCCGGGCAAGGGCGTTTTTCGCCTTGGCCCTACCCCTGGCACGCCCTTCGATTGCCGCTGGGGTGGCCTTGGCCGCTATGGAAGCACTCGCTGACTTTGCCACTGTACGCTACTTTAATTTTCCTACCATAGCAGATGGAATATTGCGGGTATGGCATGGACTGATGGACCTAGGGGCTGCTTCAGAGCTGGCAGGTTTACTCGCCATATTTTCGCTTTTGATGCTACTTTTTGAACAGAAAAATAGGGGCAGGACGAAGTACTACCAGACACGGGGCAGACTGCCTGGCCTTCCAGAGACTAGGCTTGTAGGTGGGCGGGGACTGCTGGCAGCACTATTTTGCGCTTTTGTTTTATTCGCGTCCTTTGGCTTGCCGGTAGGGCAACTGCTAATGTGGGCTGGGCGTGAAATCGCCAATATTACGCCCCCTGTCATGGCCACCTACGTAGAGCTAGCCATGAACAGCATTCTTTTGGCTACTATAGCAGCGATACTGGTGGTCTTAATAGCCTTAGTGGTCGCTAGTTTGTCTCGCCTCAAAGATAAGAAGTCGCTACAAAGCCTAGCCCGCTTGGTAACCATCGGCTATGCCATCCCTGGGGCGGTGATTGCGGTAGGCATACTTCTACCCCTATCGTTCATAGATCGGTCTATAAACGCCTTTACGAGCGCTTGGTGGGGGTTTACACCGGGGCTGCTCCTTACAGGGTCCCTGGTGGGTTTGATGTATGCCTACATCGTCCGGTTTATGGCCATAGCCTACAGCAGTGTTGACGCCAGCCTAGAGAAAATCTCGCCCAATACAGTGCTGGCAGCACGAGCCTTGGGGGCCAATGCCCAGCGCGTCATGTTCGCGGTGCAGTTGCCGCTCATTACGCCTGGGGTGATCGCCGGGGCGGTCTTGGTGTTTGTGGATGTGATGAAAGAGCTGCCAATCACCGTGATGATGCGCCCCATGGGCTACGACACTTTGGCGGTGTGGGTCTGGCAGATGGCATCAGAGTCTCTCTGGACCAGTACGGCGATACCAGCCCTCATCATCGTTCTCGTAGGCCTAGTACCGATAAAGTTTTTGCTTGATGCCAGCTCGTCACGCACTGAAAAACAAACGTCACAAATACTGATGAGAAAGGACCACTAACATGTCATGGCACTGTCCTTTGCCCACGCGAGACCTACTCCCTGGGTATGTTACTCTGTCGCATCTCTATAAGAAATTTGGTGAGCTCGACGCCGTCAAGGATGTAGACTTAAGTATCGCTAGGGGAGAGTTCTTTTCACTCTTGGGACCCTCTGGCTGCGGAAAGACTACGACTTTGCGGCTCCTCGCTGGTCTTGAGGAACTAGACGCGGGCGAAATCTCTATTAGTGGCGAAACCGTGGCCACTGTGCAAAGCTCCATACCACCAGAAAAGAGGGGAGTGGGGATAGTCTTTCAGGACTATGCTCTGTTTCCCCACCTTACTGTGTTCGCGAACGTGGCTTTTGGCTTGTATGGTATGAACAAAGAAATTATTAAATCGCGCGTACAGGAGATGCTCACTCTAGTCGGCCTGCAAAACAGCGGTGGTCAGTACCCACACGAATTGTCGGGCGGGCAAAAGCAGCGCGTGGCCCTCGCCCGCACACTGGCTCCTTGTCCTAGCGTCATCTTGCTTGATGAGCCCTTTTCCAATTTAGATGCCGAACTAAGGGATGCCCTGCGTCTGGAAACCAAGGAGATTCTCCGCGCTAGTGGGAGCACGGTTATCTTGGTTACCCATGACCAAGAAGAAGCGCTGTCTTTGTCTGACCGCGTGGGAGTGATGAATGGTGGTCATCTAGAGCAGGTAGGGACACCTTACGAGATTTATCACCAACCAGCCACTCGCTTTGTCGCCAATTTTGTCGGCAAGGCAGACTTTTTTAGAGCCACCATACGTGAGGGCCAGGTAGTCTCAAACATCGGCTCGTTTCCCCTTCTGTCCCCATATGACGCTCTAGAGGGGGAAGTGGACTTGATGGTAAGGCCAGACGATGTTACCCTGACGCCCGACCCCCTAGGCACAGGTACTATCGTGGAAGCAAGGTTTCTCGGTGGAGACGCTGTTTACCGCGTTGCGTTGCCAGAGCAAACCTACTTGCATTCCCAGCGCATGTCAGCCAACCTGCTCGATGTAGGTAGCCGAGTCCTAGTCGAGGTTAATCTTCCCCATGTGGTTATCTTCCCTCGCCGCTAAAATTCCTTTGTAATTGTTCCCAACAGAAAGGGAATTGCTATACCTCATGGAGAATAGATTATGTAGGTGATGAGGAGGTGGCATTTTGGAACGAACCCTATGTCTCGTTAAACCCGATGGTGTACAACGGGGGTTGATGGGAGAGGTGATCTCCCGCTTTGAGCGCAAAGGATTGCAAATTGTGGGCGTGAAGATGCAGAGAATTAGCGCTGAGCTCGCGGCCAAACATTACGCGGCCCATCTAGAGAAGCCCTTTTATCCGACGTTAGTGGAGCATATCACCAGTGGGCCTGTTCTGGCTCTGGCTGTAGAAGGGCACCGTGCAGTAGAAGTTGTGCGTAGTTTAATCGGCAAAACTGACCCTGCCGCCGCCATGACGGGGACCATCAGAGGCGATTTCGGCCTCACCATGAGCCGCAATATCGTACATGCCGCCGACAGTGTGGAGGCGGCCGCCTACGAAATTGCCCTGTACTTTACCCCAGCTGAACTGCTAACCTACGATCAAGCCCTGCACAATTGGATTTTTCGTGAAGATTAAGTTTCTGGCCTTCCTAGGCGGACGCCCACTAGATGACAAACAGGTGTACTGGCAGTGGCGTGACTTTTGGCGCCTGTACGGACTTTATGTAAGTATACAGATAGTGATGAGCATTTTTCTGTCGCAAATCTTGCGCCGCACTTTCTTGTTGTCGTTCATCGATGCGGGCAGTATCGTCTATGCTGTGTCGCTGCTCATGCTCATCCCCTTTGTGCGGCACTATGAATTTTGGCCCTCGCTTAGCTACTTGGGGGCTACACTAATTGACTTTCAGAAATTCTGGAAGGTTGGCGTAGTTTACGGACTGGTACTGCGGGTTGCCCCCCTAGCACCGGTGCTCGTGGTGGTGCTCATTATGCAGCTAGGTGGCCAGATGCCCTACCTCCCTGATAACAACCCGGTGATGGGGCATGCGGTCTTTAGCTTTTCGTGGTTTCTTGGGGCACTGCGCGGGGTTGTATTCGCCCCTGTGGTAGAGGAGTATTTTTATCGCGGCTTGCTCTATCCCTTACTTCGGCTGCGCTGGGGTGTCAGGTCTGCCATATTGTTTTCAAGTGTGCTATTCGGTGTGATGCACGGAGTAAATTTGCTTGGGTTTTGGGCCGTTTTTGGTGGTATTGGCTTTGCCGTGGCCTATGAGCACACTGGCAAGCTCGCCACACCGATAGTAGCCCACTTTATCGTAAACGCGATAGCCACAGTACTGGGCAGTATTTAGGCGCTGCCTAACTTGGTAAACTAAAAACAGCTCGCCGCAGGGCAAGCTGTTTCTTTTTGTTGTTGAACAGGTTGTAGCTGCCTGTTTTTACTGAACCAAAACGGTGCAATATGACAATGCCCGGAACCGCAGACCGGATCTTCAGGTACATCCGGTCTGGTGCGAAACTGCGGCTTACATAATCAGCATTTCCGGCATTGTAAGTCAAGGAATCACTATCCAAACAATAATTCGACAGCACTTAATTCCTCAAGCACCCAACCGGAACAACCCAAACGCCGTTCTTCATTTGAAAAGCATATTCCGTGCCGGTGAGTACCATTAAAAAAGATGGGGCTGGCGTTTTGGCAGTATCAATATTTTCGCTGAATTTAATAAGGTTTTCAGCTGCCTTCTCAATCTCTCCCGCTCCCATTTTTACTTCGACAGCCGCCCAGCGTTCGTCTTTCAGTTGAATAATTGCATCCACTTCAAAATTAAGCTGGTCTCGGTAGTGATAGACCGAACCGTCCAAGCTGTCTGCATAAATCCGTAAATCCCGGATACATAATGATTCAAAAAGATATCCGAATGTCTTAAAATCACTCAACAATTTTCCGCTGTCGGCGCGGAGAGCGGCGGTGGCGATAGACGGGTCAGTAAAGTGCCGCTTAGCAGTAGTACGAATTGCGCGTTTGGAACGTAAGTGCGGGCTCCACGCAGGAAGATCCTCGACCACATATAGTTTCTTCATTGCAGAAATATAATCATTAATCGTTTTATCAGAAAGCCCCTCATCGTTGGAAACAAGGTCACGCAACAGTGTTTGCGTATTTGCCTGTGTGGATATATTCCGAGCAATTGAGCGCAGCAACGCATACACTCTATCCGGGTTGCGCTCAACATCATCAATTCGTGACATATCCTGATGCGCAACCGCATCCAAGTAGTTGTATACCATTTTTAGTGCATATTTTTCGTTTTCTTCCCCCACCGCTTCCGGCCAACCGCCGCGCGTGAGAATAAAAGCGATGCGTTCGATAGTCATTTTACTTTCGGCGAACATATCTTTTTTGTCGTCAAACAAATCTTTCAGAGAAATTTCCCCTGTGGATTCGCCCGACTCAAATAATGACATAGTACGCATAACCATTCGGCTGATTCGTCCTGTCCCTGTATGCATATCCTTTGTTTCCGGAGGGACAACCGATCCGGTTAAGATAAACTGCCCGCGTGAACGGCGTTTGTCAACGGCAAATCGCACAGCATTCCACAAAACCGGTGCTGTCTGCCATTCATCAACAAGTCGTGGCGTTTTTCCTTCCAATAGTTTTGAAGGTTTTGTGTCCGCAAGCAATTTATATTCAGCCGCGTGATCGGGATCCTGCATATATAAAACGCTGGCGGACGCTTCTTCGGCAGTTCGGGTCTTGCCGCACCATTTAAGACCGATAATCAAGACCGCTCCGGACGTTGCCAGCGAAAGCTTCAGTTTTTCATCTGCAATTCGCGGTAAGTATTTTTTATCCACAATACAGCACCTCATTTTTGATTTCGTAATATATTATGTGCCACACTTCCCGATTTGTCAAGAATACACTTCCCGATTTGTCACTAAATCAATTCGTCCTTTGAAGTCACCTCTCATATGATATCTTTTTTTGTGGTTACCATTCAACAGACAGCGAAATATCGTAAAGGGCATACCGTCTCCTCCGTTTGTTGCGCCGCAGGCTCAACCTCGCCATGATCCTAGAACAGTTGTTTTCAAGTCCCCACTTCCTCAAATAAACCCACTTGAAACCGCCAAGAAATGATACAAAGCAAAACGCAAGAAGCAAAAAAGCCCAGTATTACTGGGCTTTCAGACAAAACAAAACCACCCACCGATAAAAATCTTTTTATCAATAGATGGTAGATTATTTGGTGCGAGGAAAGGGAGTCGAACCCTTACACCTTTTGAGTACTAGATCCTAAGTCTAGCGCGTCTGCCAGTTCCGCCATCCTCGCGTTAGTGGTGGGCCATGATGGACTCGAACCATCGACTCCCCGCTTAAAAGGCGGGTGCTCTACCGCTGAGCTAATGGCCCACTTAAATTAGATGTTAGATGTGAGATGTGAGATGTGAGAGGTGGGATTACTAACTTTGCACTTCTCGCCCATCATTTCTCGCCGCTCACTTCTCAAATGGCAGGGGCGGCTGGATTTGAACCAACGCATGCGGGAGTCAAAGTCCCGTGCCTTACCGCTTGGCGACGCCCCTGTATGACTAGAGGTTAGAGGTTAGAGGGTAGAGGGGAGAGGGGAGAGGGGAGAGGTTAGATG
Organism: Bacillota bacterium; assembly: GCA_018333655.1. Classification (NCBI taxonomy): domain Bacteria; kingdom Bacillati; phylum Bacillota; species Bacillota bacterium. Next base: position 153,875 of record JAGXTJ010000044.1, read on the forward strand.
GGAGATGGGAGAAGAAAAATGGAGCCGGCGATGGGATTTGAACCCGCAACCTGCTGATTACAAGTCAGCTGCTCTACCGTTGAGCTACGCCGGCATTTGGTGACCCCAGCGGGATTCGAACCCGCGTCGCAAGCGTGAAAGGCTTGTGTGTTAACCGCTTCACTATGGGGCCAGATTTTGGTCGGGGCAGCAGGATTCGAACCTGCGGCCTCCTGCTCCCAAGGCAGGCGCGCTAGCCAAGCTGCGCTATACCCCGACATGCAACACAATATAATTTACACGATTTCGCGGCTTCCGTCAAGAGGCGACTTGGACCGCAGTCAGTGCTCTAGTATTATAGCATCGAATCAAGTTCTCGCCAAGCTAAAAATGATTTTCGCAATATTTGGTTGACCATCAGCTCTTTTTGGTACAGAATAATATTATGATTGTCGCTCTGCGTGAAGGGGCTGTGAGTTCTGTATAATAAGTGTGCCGGACGCGCATTGCGAGCAAAGGTGCTCATCGGGTATGGCGGCCCCCCAAAAGTAGGCGAATTGTTTCCCACATGTGGCGCAGTTTCTTTGTGTAATCGTCATTGTCCTCACCTCAGTAAGAGTGTTACCCGAAAGTCACTTTGTCAAACTGATGCAGCGAGATTGCCTTTATCAAGAAAATGAAAGCGAGGTATGGGAAGATGCGTAAGGTTGCCTTTGTCCTCACTCCTGCCGCTAGTAAGCGGCTGATTGCGCGCGGCGTGGCCGCACTGCCTGAGGTGAAGTATGCACAGAAACACGGCAAGATCATTGTGGCGGGTGGTACGACTAATGCCTACATTGTGGAAGAGCTGATGGGAAGGCCACTTGAAAAATGGCGTTACACGGCGGGTATAGTCACTGATGCGCTGTGGACCTTGACACCTACCGCAGAGCGCATCAAACCGCTTGTGCTCGTCAAAGGCGAAGAATCCCCACAGCCTTGGCCCGAAGTACTTAGCGAGTTTGCCAGGGGAGATGTCTTTATAAAGGGCGGTAATGCTCTAGATGCTGATGGAAACGTCGGTGTTCTAGTGGCAGCAAAAAATGGTGGGACTATCGGCACTGCCATCGGTCACCTGGTTTCTCTGGGTGCTCATCTGGTCCTACCCATCGGTCTGGAAAAACTTATTCCGTCGGTGATTGACGCTGCCAATGTGCTAGGGCAGCTTGAGCTAGATGCTTGCTCCGGACAACCTTGCGGTCTTTTTCCAGTCAGCTTTGGCACCGTCATCACCGAGATCGATGCCATTTCCATCCTTTACGATTTGGAGGCTGTACATGTGCACAGCGGCGGAGTGGGTGGTAGCGAAGGCGCGGTAGGCCTAGTCGCCTACGGTGAGGAGACAGCCACACAGCGCTTGATGCAGGATGTAGAATTGTTGCGGTTAGAGCCGCATACTACGAGCCATACTTGCTAAATTAGGGTCTATAATCAGTTGAAGGAGCAAGACGGAATGCAGACCATATTTCATAACTGCCATGTTCTAACCATGAACCCGAGTATGCCGGAGGCAGCCGCGGTTGTGACAAGGGGCGACAAAATTGTCTACGTCGGCAATGACAGCACGGCACTAAGTTTTGCCGGGCCTGGTAGTCGTATTATTGATGGTCGAGGCGGTTCATTGCTCCCTGGCTTTAATGATAGCCACCTACACCTCTTGGGATTAGGGCTAAGCATGAGTAACATTGATTGTCGCGACCTTCTAGGTCTACCTGCTCTGCAGGCTAAAGTTGCCGCGCGGGTTCGCGAGGCTTCTGCGGACGAGGTTATTCTTGGCCGAGGCTGGGACCAAAACAAGTACCCCGGTGCAACCTATCCTAGCCGCTTTGACCTTGACGAAGTCGCGCCGCACCACCCAGTGATTTTGTTTCGCGCTTGTGGTCATGTTTTGGTCTGTAACTCCCGCGCTTTGCAGCTTGCCAATATCAATGACGGGGTAGAGGATGTAGAAGGAGGCAGCTTTGACCGTACCCCGGCAGGAGAACTGACCGGTGTACTCAGGGAGAAGGCCATGAGCTTCGTCCTGTCTGCTCTGCCCAAGAGCAGCCCAGAGGTCATAAGGACCGCGCTCCTCCGAGCAGCAGAGCATGCCTTGTCACATGGCATAACCACCGCCCAGACCCATGATGGAAATGGGAACGATTGGGAAGAAGTAGTGCGAGCGTACCACGAGTTAGCGCTGCCCCTGCGTGTAAACCTGCTCTTTAATTTAGATAGAAGTGAGATTATGAGTTTCGGGCCGACCATGCTCGCGGCGAACTCTCGTGACGAGCAACGCGTAGGTGTAAAGACGATTAAAATCATGGCTGACGGGTCGCTAGGGGCGCGCACGGCAGCACTTAGTGAGCCATACCATGATGACCCGAACAATACTGGCCTTAGCTACTACACACAAGAAGCCTTTGATGACTTGGTGCGTGTGGCACACCAGGCGGGGTTTCAAGTAGCTGTCCACGCTATCGGGGACTACACTGCAGACCAAGCCATCACGGCCATCGAGCGTGCGCAAGGCAGTGACACCACGCGTCGTCATCGCCTTATCCACTGCCAGATTCTGCGGCGAGACTTGGTCGAGAGAATGTCGCAGGCCAATATCGTGGCCGAAATTCAGCCTATCTTTGTGACCACTGACTTGCATTGGACTGAAGACAGGGTTGGTAAGGAAAGACTGCGACATGCCTATGCTTGGAGGAGCCTGCTTGAGTTTGGCGTAAACTGCGCTGGGGGTTCTGATTGCCCGGTAGAAATTATTGCACCGTTGGCAGGCATAACAGCCGCTGTGACCCGCAGCGACAACAACGGAAACCCGCCAGAGGGCTGGCTGCCCGAGCAGAAACTTACTGTACGTGAGGCGGTTGCTCTCTTTACAGGTGGCTCTGCCTATGCCGAGCACATGGAGGGATGCAAAGGACAAATTAGGCCGCAGTACCTAGCCGACCTAGTTCTCCTCGCGAAAAATGTTGAGACGGTCGAGGCGCGACACATTAGGGACATTAAAATCGCCTTGACCATGGTAGCGGGTCACATCGCCTATGCGCCATCATGAAGAAGCAGCTAATTATCAATGCCGATGACTTTGGTTTCACCTGGGGTGTCAGCCAAGGCATTGCCGAGGCCATGCGCCACAATGTGACCTCGACTACGATAATGGGCAATTGCGCCGAACTACCTAGGCATCTTTCACTACTTGAGGGCTTGCCGCAGCGTAGTTTAGGGGTGCACCTAGTACTCTCTGCAGGGGCTCCCTTGATGCCGCCCGATTCCGTTCCAAGTCTTGTCAACAAGGAGGGGCACTTCTGGCGCAACTTTCGGCAAGCAACGCGGTTAGCCAAGCCGAAAGAAGTGTATCTGGAGTGGCGGGCCCAAGTGGAGGGGATCTTACGTTGCGGAGTAAAACTAACCCACCTCGATAGCCATCATCATGTGCATCTTGAGCCCAAACTTACGCGTGTAGCCATGGAGATTGCCCGGGAGTACAGCATCCCAGCGATACGCAGGTTGACTGTGCGAGACATGTGGCGAGAGCAGGGCTTCTGGCAGAACGCCATCTTTATGCCCCAGGTAGCACGTTCGGCCGAACTTATACGGCTCTCTGGCCTGTCATATCCCCAGGGGCTCATGTCTCTCGATTTGCGCCATCTGCGCGCCTTAAAGAAATTGCCCCCTGGTATCTATGAAATGTTCTGTCATCCAGGCAGAGTTGATGACGAGCTACTGGGCAAAAGCTCGCTCACCTACCATCGGGAAGAGGAACTCACGATGTTGAGTTCACCCTCTTTCGCTGCAGACCTACATGAGAGCGGCATAGAGCTTGTAACATACGATATTTTTAGGGGGTGACAGTTTGCGTGTGGGTCTCGCCTTAGGTGGTGGGGGAGCGCGGGGCATTGCACACATCGGTGTGTTGGCAGAGCTCGAAGCCGAAAACATACCGGTGCACTTGATTGCCGGCACGAGTGCCGGCAGCCTTATCGGTGCTCTTTACGCTGCTGGTCTAACACCGGACCAGATGTTCGCCTTGGCGCAGCGCACAACCTGGCGTGACTTGGTACACCTGACGCTGCCTAGGGTGGGCCTGGTCAATGCCGACCCGATGCAGGCGTTGCTCAATGACTTGCTCGGCCAGGGAAGCATTGAAGACTTGTCTATGCCTTTTGCCGCGGTCGCCTGCGACCTCATCACAGGTAGGGAAGTAGTACTCACTAAGGGCAACATCGCCTTGGCAGTGCGAGCCAGTTGTTCCATACCGGGTATTTTTACGCCGGTGCCGCATGGCGATCACCTTCTTGTAGATGGTGGACTCATCAATGGTGTTCCTGTCAGCGTTGTAAAGCGGATGGGCGCCGATATAACCATTGCGGTGAGGCTAAATCAGGGGGTGACCCCCTCGCAACAGTTGCACAATATCTTTGGTATTCTGGCCCAAGCCGCCGAGATCATGCAGCGTTCGCAACAGATGATGGACCCCGACATTCTTATCTCGCCAGATATCGTTAACCAGTCGATGGCTGATTTACATCGCGCCCTGCCAGCGTACATCGCCGGCAGGATCGCTACTCGGGCCGCCTTGCCAGAGGTTTTTGAAGCATTTAGAAAGCAGGGATGAAGTTGAGTTCTCTCGCCATTATTGGAGGTAGCGGTGTTTACAGTCCTGATTTACTAGAGCAGGCCACCTCTATTTCTGTAGAAACAAAGTACGGTAAGGCCTCAGTGCTAACTGGCAAATTCGGAGGGCGTGACGTCTTCTTCATGCCACGTCACGGTGAAGGACACCGGAGCCCGCCACATATGATTAACTATCGCGCCAATATCGCGGCACTTCTTGAGTTAGGGGTTAAATTTGTCATGGCCACTACGGCGGTGGGTAGCCTAAATCGAGTTCTAGGCCCGGGGACACTGGTGTTAAGTGACCAATTGCTCGACTTCACACGTAACAGGCCTGTGACTTTTTTTGATGGGGCAGAGGGAAGAGTCGTCCATGTCGACTTTACCTACCCTTACTGCCCCAACCTGCGAGCACAAGTGTTGCGCGCCGCCAAGCAAGCTGCTTCGCCCCTAGTCGATGGCGGTACTTATGTCTGTTTTGAAGGCCCGCGTTATGAAACTGCTGCCGAAATACGCTTGTACAGGCAAATGGGAGGAGATATCGTAGGCATGACCGCCATGCCGGAGGCCATCTTGGCACGCGAGGCGGAGATGTGTTATATCGGTATCTCTATGATTACTAATTTCGCGGCAGGCATAACTAATAGTCCTCTCGCCCATACAGAGGTGCTAGAATGCATGAAGGCTAATGCTGCGAATTTGCGATCCCTACTAGAGCAGGCGATGAGGACTGTAGACACTTTGCAGGTCTGTAGTTGTCACTCTGCGGTGCAGGGACATTAGAACCATAAAAAGAGGGGGACATAAAATGATTAAAACAAATCGCGCCAAACTAGTTATGATTAGCGTGCAAGGGGAAGTAAACCATCCTAAGGCCGTGGCTCCGTATCGCATCTCGGTAGAGGGACGCCCCGTCGTTCTACCGGGGACGGGTGGCATCACCTACAGCCACCAAATTGGCGACTCTTGCATGGACTTAGTAGGCGACCATGTGGAACCCGGTGTTTCCGTGACACGAGCAGCGGAGAATGAAAATGGCGGGTTTAACACCCTGGCCTGCGTGGGCAATGTGGCTAAAGTGGTCAGCGGAGACGGCAAGAACGCTTTGGGATATGTCACTGGGACCCATGGCGGTGCTGAACACGTGCTCATGTACTTTGCCAAAGAAACACTAGAAAACTTGGCCGTGGGCGATAAAATACTCGTTAAGAGCGTGGGCCAAGGTCTTAAATTGCTTGATTTTCCCGACATTGCGGTAATGAACTTAGACCCCGATCTCCTAGAGAAGATGGGCCTGTCAGTGGCACCCGATGGCGTCCTAGAGGTTCCTGTTGCTGCGACCGTACCTGCCTACCTCATGGGGTCTGGTATCGGCGCAAACACAGCCTATCGTGGCGACTATGACATCATGACGCATGACAAAGTAGCCTATGAAAAGTTTGGTCTAGGCAAATTGCGCTTTGGCGATATTGTCGCTCTAATGGACTGCGACACGATGTACGGACGTGGTTATCTTGCCGGAGCCGTCACCATTGGTGTAGTAATTCACTCTGACTGCGTACTCACTGGCCACGGACCCGGGGTGACCACTCTTATGACCTGCAAAGAACCGCAGATACGGCCGGTGTTAACCGATAGGGCCAATATCGCCGATTATTTAGGCTTATAGACAACCAAAAGGCTACTACCAGCAGCGGACTGGGAGTAGCCTTTTGGTTGTCTATTACTTAAGATAGCTCATAAATAAGGTGGCGATAGAGAAAAAGATTAGCAAGCCGGTTGCGTCTTTTATGGAGGTGACCATGGGGCCTGAACCATAGGCCGGGTCGATGCCAAGTCGGGTGAACACTAGTGGTACACCCGTGCCGACAACGGTGCCGACTGTCACAGTGGAGAACATCGCGGTGCCGACTACTAAGCCTAGGATTGGCTGTTGCCAGAGAGCGACGACTATGCCAAGGGTTGCGCCACAAACGGTGGCCATAATTAATCCGACGCGTACTTCCTGAGCAAAATATCGAATTTGTTCCCTGGCTGTGATTTCGCCAGTGGCTACGCCGCGCACAAAGACTGTAGAGGCCTGGGTAGCCGCATTACCGCCCATATCCATGATCACGGGAATAAACATCGCTAAGATAACCACAGCCTGGATGGCCTCGGCATAGGCGCCGACTATGCTTCCAGATATAAGCCCGGCAAACAGAGTTATAACTAGCCATGGTAGGCGTTGCGCTACCTTTTTCAAGACGGGGGAATGCACGGGGTCGAGATTCTCCATGCCCGCCGCACCTCGGCTACGGAAGATGTCCTCCGTGGCTTCCTCTTGCACGACATCGAGAATATCGTCAACGGTGATAATGCCGAGCAGGTGTTGGCAGGCATCGACCACGGGGACCGCAAGCAAGTCGTATTTGGACACAATTTTCGCGACTTCTTCCTGGTCGGCTTCTGGGCCCACGGTGATTAGATTGTCTTCCATGATATCTTTGAGAATAGAGGAAGAGGAAGTTAAAATCAGCTGTCTCAAGCTCACGACGCCGACTAGGCGTTCTTGTGAGGTGACATATACATAGTAAAGGCTAGAATTTGCTTCACTGACGTGGCGGATGGCGGAGATGGCATCATCCACCGAGTGGTGCTGCTCGAGAGAAAGAAACTCGGTGGTCATTAGCCCACCCGCACTATGCTCGGGATAGACCATCAAATCTGTAATTTCCTTGGCCTCATCGTGTGGCATCAGGTTGAGCACCGCTTGGGCTTCTTGGGGGGATAGCTCGCCCACAAAGTCAGCAATGTCATCAGAGGACATGCTTTCGAGGATCTCGGCTGCTTTGATGCTGCCTAAATCGGCTAAGAGTGATTGTTGTAGGCGCGCCTCCAGATTCTCGAAAACTCTGGCGCCGTCCTCATTAGATAACTGCAAGATGACTGCCTTCTGTTCCTTGCGGTCAAGGAAGACCAGCAAATCGGCAATGTCTGCGGGCTGTAGTTCTTCAAACAAGAGGTCAAGAAGCTCGGGCCTGCCCTGTGTGATGGCAGACTTAATTTGAGATACGACATTTTCTTGATTCCATGTCAATGTTAACCCTCCTCAATTCTTTGTTCAGGAGGGCTCTCCCTGTGGCGCGGTGGCAAGTGGAGAGCCTCCGGGTTCTGCGACATCAGCTTTTCGACTACCGTCTCCGTCCACTTGCACCACCACCTTTCTTGCCTCAGTATAGCACTAGGGCACAGCCTCGTCTAGTCATGTGTACAGATAGGAGCACACCCTTACTGTTTTGGGGGAGATGTTTTCTGTCGTAGATGCCTTGGTGGGCGATACTTACTCACCAAGCCACGACTCTTCTTGCCACTATCTGCTTGCTCAATGTAGCCTAGCTCTTCAGCGAGCTCGTAGCGGAATTTCTCCACGTCCTCTTCCTGGCCTCTGTCTTTATTCATGTTTTCACCTCACAGGGAGTATGCCAATTGCCTGCGAAAATAATGCTCGCAGCAGGAGAATTGGGTTTTCTGCCGAATCAAGCAAAGGCTACACTCTATAGTGCGGACGAGAGGGGGACACAACTTGGACAGTAAGGATTTTCTGCGGATGATGGTTGAAGCGACGGGGGTATCAGGCCACGAGACTCCGGTTGCCGCCTTGATCAAGGATACGTTTCTGGCTCTAGCTGACGATGTACGCATCGATGTTATGGGCAATGTGGTGGCACAAAAAAAGGGCGAGGGCGAGGACGACATTTCCATCATGTTGGCTGCGCACATGGATGAGATTGGACTCATGGTGACAAAGATTGATGAGAGGGGATTCCTTAAATTTATCGCCATCGGCGGCATCGACCAACGGACACTAGTAGCACAGGAAGTAATAGTGCACGGCAAAAGAGAACTCATCGGCATTATTGGCATGAAGCCGCCCCATCTCATGAGCCCAGAAGAAACACAGGTAGCTGTAAAGATACAGGACATGGTCATCGACTTGGGCCTATCGCACGATGAAGTGCGGCAGCTAGTCTCGATTGGCGATGTAGTGACCATAAATAGAAAATTTATACCCTTAGCGGGTGACTTTGTGGCCGCCAAAGCCATGGACGATAGGGCTGCTGTGGCGGTGCTCGGGGAATGTTTACAGGTGCTCAAAATGATTCGTCACCAAGCTGACGTCTATGCGGTAGCGACTGTGCAAGAGGAAGTAGGACTAGGGGGTGCCTTAGTCAGCACCTACCGTCTTAAGCCGCACATTGGCATTGCCATCGATGTTTGTCACGGCGAAATGCCCGGTGTTCCGGAACAGGACACTGCACCCATGGGCAAGGGCCCAAACATTGCCCTCGGCGCTAATATTCACCCTAAACTATACGAACGTTTGGTGGAAGTAGCTAAGGAACACAATATTCCTTATACCCTTGACCCGTTGCCTGGTGCATCGGGAACCGACGCCTGGGCCATGCAAGTGACCCGCGCTGGTGTACCTACTGCGCTCGTTTCTCTGCCCTTGCGTTACATGCACACCTCAGTCGAGACCTTATCTATGTCAGACATCAAGTCCACAGCCCGACTCCTGGCCTACTTTATCGCCAGTGTCGACAAGTCTTTTGTGGAGGGATTACTATGCTATTAAAGAAGCTCTCCGAAGCTTTTGGCCCTTCTGGTTGTGAAGGTGACGTCAGAAATGTTCTGCTCGAGGAACTAACCCCCTATGTGCAGGAATGGCAGAGAGACGCCTTAGGCAATCTCATCGCTGTCAAACCACACCCACGGGGGCCACGAGTCATGCTGGCGGCACACATGGATGAGTGCGGCCTCATGGTCTCGTCTATAGACCGTTCTGGTCTCTTGCGCTTTCGCAAAGTGGGAGGGATTGACGACCGCGTTCTGGTTTCCAAACATGTAGTGATTGGTCCAAAGAAAATTTCCGGCATCATTGGTGCCAAAGCCATTCACTTGCAAAAGCCTGAGGAACGTAGCCAAGTGATACCTCTCAGTGGCCTCTACATCGACATCGGCGCTAAAAGCAAGGAAGACGCGGAGAAACTCGTCAAAATAGGGGATTATGCGGTATTCGCCACAGAGTACAAGGCTCTAAGCGATACGGTGGTGGTAGGCAAATCTTTCGATAATCGCGCCGGCTGCGCTATCTTAGCAGAAATCCTCAAAGAGGATTTTGCCCTAGACCTTTTCGGTGCCTTTACGGTGCAGGAGGAAGTTGGTTTGCGCGGAGCAGGGGTGGCGGCTTATGGGATTAGTCCGGACTTAGCCATAGTGCTGGAAGGTACAACCTGCAATGATCTTCCTCCCAGCAAAGAACATGGTTACTGCACCACTCTAGGCGGCGGCCCGGCGTTAACCGCCATGGATGCTTCCGTTATTTGCGACAAAGCCATGATTGGCGAACTGCTACGGCTAGCCAAAGAAAACGATATCCCCATACAGTTTAAACGCTCGATTACAGGAGGCAGTGATGGTGGTCGCATCAATCAAACCAAGGACGGTATACCCGTGGTTGTGATTTCTGTACCCTGTAGGTACATCCATTCGCCTGTTTCCATGCTCAGTCTCACAGACTTTAACCATACGCTGCAGCTTGTCAAGTTGTTTCTTACGAGCATTGCTGAAGGAGGATTCACAAGATGAAAGATCTCATTAAAAGGGTAGTTGAAACCTACGGACCCGCTGGCAATGAGCGTCGCATCAGGGAGCTTTTGCAAAGCGAGATTGCGCCATTTGTCGATGAAATGAGGATTGATGCTCTAGGCAATCTAATTGCTTTGAAACGCGGCGGCGGCAAGAAGCTGATGCTAGCTGCGCACATGGATGAAATCGGCGTCATGGTGACTCACATCGATAAGAATGGCTTTCTACGCTTCTACCCCGTGGGTGGGTTGTCGCCCTTGACTTTGCTTGGCAACCGAGTGGTGTTTGAAAATGGCACCGTGGGCGTTATTGGCGCTGAAAAGTTAGAGGCCCAAAAAGACCTCACCCTGCACAAATTGTTTATTGATATTGGGGCGACCTCCAAAGAAGAGGCCGAAACGAAAGTTGGCCTCGGTGACGTAGCTGCCATGATGCGTGAATTTGCTGATCTAGGCAAGCGACTGGTTGCCAAGGCCATGGACGACCGTATCGCCTGCGCTATCCTAGTAGAGGCTCTAAAAGAGGTCAAGCATGCAGCCTATGATATCTATGCAGTTTTTACGACACAGGAAGAGGTAGGTCTCCGCGGGGCAAGGGTAGCAGCCTATGGCATTACTCCAGACCTTGGTATTGCCGTTGATGTCACCCGCACAGGCGATACGCCCGAAGCCATGGTCATGGACGTGTCCTTGGGCCAAGGTCCTACAGTTAAAATTCGCGATTCTAGCCTTATCTGTACACCTTCAGTACGCAAATTCATGGAAGAGGTTGCCGTGCAGAACGGAATTAAGTACCAGCTGGAAGTTTTAGAAGCGGGCGGCACAGATGCAGGAGCTATACAACTGACTAAGGGAGGCATTCCAGCTGGGGTTATGTCCATACCCTGTCGCTATATTCATACGGCCAGTGAGATGGTGGATTACGACGACGTTTTAAATGGGGTTAAGCTGCTTACCCACATCATGGAAACCGAATTTAAGGGCTAGTGGCCTGGCAAAGACACTAAAGCACGCCCTCTCGGGGCGTGCTTTAGTGTGCACCAATTTTACGGCCAGTTCATAACATGTAAGGTCACATACTGCAGGAAAAGGGGGAGAATCCTATGACTGACCCGCGTCTGGTGTTAGGCGTGGGACCTCAGGCCGACGTTAAAGAAATTCGCCAAGTCTATAGAAGGTTGGTTAAGCTTCATCACCCCGATGTTGGGGGGCATCCGGAGCATTTTAAAGAAATTACCGCCGCTTACCTGCGCCTCTCTGCGCGAGCCACACATCCCGCCCTGGCCGGGGTTTGTGACCACAGGGTGAGGGTTGTGTACGGGCGGGGGACCGGAGGTCAGCCTTTCTACATAATGCTGCGCAAACTTCTTAGTCACAAAGTAGTGTGGCACAGTGCCAGAATTAGGCTTGCCCTGCCGCTGGCCTGGGCGTTGACCATACCGACCGTGGTCTGGTTCATTAATCCCTACGCTGTCATGATCATGGGAGCGATTGTGCTACTGGGTGGGCGAACTTCATACCGCAAGTTCTAGGCTGGTTTCTGCACGACAGCCTAGAACAGAGAGGAATTTGTCGCGAGAAAGCGAATAAACAATAGACATGGAAGAACTCGAAGCAACGACTTTACTAGAGAGGTGTTAACGTGGAATTTAGAAGAGTATCTAAGTACAAGGGCGTTGCCATTTGCGCGCTTTTCCTCATCGTTGGCCTGTTCATAGGAGCTACCAGCCAATTTATCATGGGACCGAATGTAGCCATTATTTTATCTAGGCTTGGTTTCCCTATCGACCCCGAGTTGTCAAAGCTACTCGCCGTGCAAGACCTGGTGCTAGAGCGCCACGTTTCTCTTGAGCTCGATCCGAGTGCCATGATGGAAAATGCCATACGGGGGATGTTGACGAGGGTGGATGGAGGCTATACGCGCTATGAAAGCCCCGATGAGGCCAGAGAGACCACGGAACAGGGGGCAGGGGAGTACTCTGGCATAGGTGTATCTGTACGGATGGTGGAGGATCAGGTGCATATTGAGAACGTGTTTCGCGGTAGCCCCGCCCAAGGAGCTGGGTTGCTACCACGAGACGTCATTATTGCCGTGAACGATGAAAACATCAGAGGACTCTTGATCAGGGATATTACCGGCCGCATAAAGGGACCAGTAGGGACTGATGTGCACTTGACGGTCTTCCGTCCAGCACTCAGAGACACGCTAAATGTGACCATTACACGCGCGCGTATTATTGTGCCCGTTGTAGAGGCTACAATTGTAGAGCCGGGCTTGGCCCATGTAGTGCTCACGCAATTTACTACCACGGCCACAGAGCAAATGCGTAGCACTCTGCAAAACCTAGAGCAGCAAGGCGTAAAGCACATTTTACTTGATCTGCGCTTCAACCCAGGTGGGCACACCGCGGTCGTAGAAGATATCGCCGACTTCTTCCTCGAGCCAAATCTAGTTATTTACAAGACCATCAACCGTGAGGGTGTAATTACCGAATACAGGACGAACCAGCCGAAGTTGTTTCAAGGAGAGGTGACCCTGCTAGTCAATCAGGGCAGTGCCTCAGCTTCAGAAATACTGGCCGGAGCTCTGCGCGATCATCGCCAGGCAAAAGTCTTGGGCGTAACGACCTTTGGCAAGGGCACAGTGCAACAGGGCTTCTCACTTCTCGACGGCTCTCGCGTGTGGATTACCGTACAGACCTACAGGACGCCAAAAGGTGTGGACATCAATGACGCCGGGATTGTTCCTGACGTCGTAATTGAAGCCACCGAGCCTCTGGCAGAGGACAAACAACTAGAAGACGCGCTAGAGTATGTCAAAGAAAATCTTCTCAACAACTAAAAGTAATTGCAGAGCGTGGTGGCTGTAACGTGATTCTCATGCATTATGGAGTAGCACTCATTGTGGCGTACTTGGTAGGGGCCTTTCCTACCGCCTATGTCGTAGGCAAGACGCGCAATATCGACATTACCCGCCACGGTAGCGGCAATGTGGGCGGTACGAACGCCTTGCGCGTCATGGGCGTGGGCCCGGGGGTTACTGTTGCCTTGTGTGATTTTCTTAAGGCTGCTGTGCCCACCTATCTGGCGACGCAAGTAGCAGACATAGCCTTGTGGCAAGTGCTGACCATTGCCGCGGCCACGGTTATCGGCCATAATTGGTCGGTCTACATTGGCTTTAGAGGGGGTAAAGGCATTGCCTGCACTATAGGTGTCAGTGCCATTTTGTACACCCCGGTGCTACTGGCCTCCCTTGCGGTGGCCGCCTTGGTCATGTATTTAACCCGCTACGTCTCAGTGGGGTCGCTACTCATGACCACTTTGATACCGGTAATTTTGTTCCTGTGGCGCTTTGACGCACCCTACATTGTATTCGCACTGTTTATTATGGTGTTAGCCTTTTACCGCCACAGAAGTAACATCGTCCGACTAATGCAAGGCACCGAAAACAAGCTCGGCAAGAGCAAAAAATAAAAAAAGCACTGCTCCCAAGAGCAGTGCCGTTTCTTTTTGGTGGCAGGGGCAGAGGGACTCGAACCCACAACCAACGGTTTTGGAGACCGCTACTCTACCAATTGAGCTATACCCCTATGCGAAAACCTACTTCATTATACAAGAGCAGAGCACCTTGGTCAAGTGATTGCCGGCGGCTCCGTGCACTGAGAAGTGATTATCGCAATACTCTTTCATTTACAAATACCTACAAAGGCGTTGAGATAGGGAGCTAGGACTGATAAAATCATGATGCGGCATGGCACCAACAAGCAAAGGGGGAGTCTACCTGAGCAACATTATCTATCTCGATGGACAATTCGTATCAAAAGAAGAAGCCAAGATCTCAGTCTACGACCACGGTTTACTCTACGGCGATGGCATCTTTGAGGGTCTGCGCGTCTACAATGGGCGCATTTTCAAACTTGAAGAACATATCGAGCGCCTCTATGAGTCCGCAAAATCCATCATGCTCCACATTCCCATGTCCATGTCGGAAATGATTGAGGCCCATGCCGAAACAGTCAAGCGAAACGGTTTGCGCGATGTCTACATTCGTACCCTTGTCACTCGCGGTGTTGGGAGTCTCGGTATCGATCCGCGCTCATGTCCTAGAGCAAGCGTCATTATAATTGTTGATAAAATTTCTTTATACCCAGCCGAGCTCTATGAAAAGGGGATTGATGTCGTCACTGTCGCCACCCGTCGTCCCGCCGTGGATGTGCTTAGCCCCCGCGTGAAGTCACTAAACTATCTCAACAATGTTATGGCCAAAATAGAGGTAGCAAGGGCGGGTGCCTTTGGTGGCATTATGCTCAACAATGAGGGCTTTGTAACAGAGGGAACAGCCGACAATATTTTTATCGTCAAAAAAGGGGTGCTCTACACTCCGCCGAGCCATGTGGGTATACTGCAAGGCATTACCCGCGACACAATTATGGAGATGGCCCGCGAGGCAGGCTACACTGTAGCGGAGCAAGTCTTTACGCGACATGATGTTTACATTGCCGATGAAGTGTTTTTCACCGGCAGCGGCGCTGAGGTCATTCCGGTGGTCAACTGCGACGGCCGCGCCATAGGTGACGGCACTCCGGGGATAGTGACTCGCCACTTCATTCAAGCCTACCGCCAGCTGGTTAATTCAACTGGATACCAAGTACTTGCCTAGCACGCTGAGAAAGTAAGCCAATCTTAGTGCGCCGGAAAATAAGCCAAAAAGTAACCGTCACTGCGCGGTTACTTTTTAATTTCACGGTAATCAGGCTCTCTCCGTTCTAGTTAACATAATATACATTATACGACACAACGTAAAGGCGATGGAGGAGCCGCCTTAGGCTCCTCCATCGCTATCACTTACTGAGCTAACCTTTTGTACAGAGCGATACGTCTTTTGGCATCTTGCTCGGCGGCGGCAAACAGTTCTTCGGCCGCAGAGGGAAACTCGCGCAGCAAGGTCGTATACCTAGACTCCCCTGTCAAAAACTCACGGAAGTTGTAGGTCGGCTCCTTAGAGTCAAGGGTGAAGGGGTTCTTGTCTTGTTCGGCCAGCTGCGGATTGTAGCGGTACAGCGGCCAGTAGCCAGACTCCACCGCCAGCTTGCCCTCATTTTGGCTAGCTGACATGTTGATGCCGTGAGCTATGCAAGGAGAGTAAGCAATAACGAGCGAAGGACCATCATACTTTTCTGCCTCGACAATGGCATTCAAAGTATGGTTGCGATTGGCACCACTGCTGATTGAGGCCACATAGACATAGCCGTACGACATAGCCATAAGACCAAGGTCTTTCTTGCGCGTGCGTTTTCCGTTGGCGGCAAACTTGGCCACGGCTGCCGTGGGCGTTGCCTTGGAGGATTGTCCGCCGGTATTGGAATAGACTTCGGTATCTAGCACCAACAAGTTGATATCGACCCCTGAGGCAATAACATGGTCTAAACCGCCAAAGCCAATGTCGTAAGCCCAGCCATCACCCCCAATAATCCAGATGGACTTCTTGGTGAGATGGTCCTGTAGCTCTAAAATACCTTGCAGGGCATCCTTAAGACCACCCTCAGCGCCTTCTAAGAGGTGTGGGATGAGCGCGCGCAATTTGTCGCCGTGGAGACGTGACTGCTCAGCGTTCTTCTTGCCTGCTAGCCAGCCTTCTGCCGCTAGCTTGAAGTCATCGTGGTCGATAGCCTTAGCCTCTGTAATTAGCTCTGTCAGCTTGTCACGCTTTTGCGCCACAGCAAGAGCCATACCATAGCCAAACTCGGCGTTATCTTCAAACAAGGAGTTGGCCCAGGCAGGACCATGCCCCTCTTTATTCGTGGTATAGGGGCAGGACGGTGCACTACCGCCATAAATAGAGGTACAGCCCGTGGCATTGGCAATCATCATCCGTTCGCCGAAAAGTTGTGTAATGAGTTTGATATAGGGGGTCTCACCACAACCGGCACAGGCGCCGGAGTACTCAAACAAGGGCTTCTTAAACTGGCTGTTCTTAACCGTAGTGGGTTCAAACACAGCCTGCACTTCTGGCAAGGCCTCGAGGAAGGTGAACTTGGAAGTTTCATCTTCTAGCACCTGCTCGAGATTTTGGAGAACGAGGGGCTTTGGCTTAGCCGGGCACACTTGCACGCAGTTACCGCAGCCAGTGCAGTCGAGTGGTGAAACTTGAATGAAGTACTGTAGCCCTGCGAATTCCTTGCCGAGAGCGTTCTTACCCGGCATATTTCCGGGCGCGGATGCCAGATCACTGCTCTTAGCCAGGTAAGGCCTTATGGCTGCATGGGGGCAGACAAAGGAGCATTGATTGCACTGGATACAAGTATCGGGCACCCAGACTGGAATATCGACGGCAATGCCCCGCTTTTCGTACTTAGTTGTGCCAAGTGGGAACACTCCGTCATCACTAAACTTACTCACGGGCAAATCGTCACCTTTAAGTGCGACCATAGGACGCATAACCTCTGTGACAAAGGTCGGTTCATGTAGCTTTTCCTCTACAGTATTGTTTAGGCCGTCACTTGCCCAAGATGCAGGATAGTCGACCGCAGCGAGCAGGGACGCGGTGCGATCGACGGCGGCGTAGGTTTGTAGAACCACGTCGTCACCGCTCCGTGGCGGCAAAGTCTTATCCTCGCCCTCAGATCTCCACGATGAAGGGTAGTTTACCGCCGTCAGAGCGGCCACGGTGCGGTCGACTGCGGCGTAGTTTTGCAGAACCACGTCGTCGCCTTTACGTCCGTACGTCTTTTTGATGGCGTCTTTGATGTGGGCGATGGCCTCATGGCTAGGAATGACGTCTGCCACTTGAAAGAAGGCCACTTGCATGATGGTGTTAATGCGACCCCCCTGCCCTGCTTCTTGAGCGATTTTCACCGCGTCAATATTGTAGAACTTGAGGTTTTTGTTGGCAATGGTGTGCTTGATACTGTCAGGTAGTCTATGCTCTAGTTCCTCTAAAGACCAAGGCGAGTTGAGCAGAAACACCCCACCCTCTTTAATGTCAGCCAGCAGGTCGTAGCGAGTTACATATGAGGGGTGGTGACAGGCGATCAAATCAGCTTGGTCAACAAGGTAGGGGGAGGTAATAGGGCTCGGCCCAAAGCGCAGGTGAGAAACGGTGACCCCGCCAGATTTCTTGGAGTCGTAGACAAAGTACCCCTGCGCGTAGAGCTCAGTGTTATCCCCGATTATCTTAATTGAGTTCTTGTTGGCTCCTACAGTGCCGTCAGCACCTAGCCCAAAGAACTTACAGCGATACTGACCTTCTGGCGCGGCATCAATGTACTCGGCAACTGGTAGCGAGGTATGGCTCACATCATCGACGATACCCACGGTAAAGTGATTTTTCGGTTGGTCGGCAGACAAGTTGTCAAAAATAGCCTTGACCATGGAGGGTGTGAATTCTTTTGAACCGAGGCCATATCTTCCGCCGACGATGATTTTCTGCTGGCCCTGCTCGGCAAAAACGGTACAAACGTCCTGATATAATGGCTCACCCAAAGATCCTGGCTCCTTGGTACGGTCCATGACAGCAATCCTCTTAACTGAGGCGGGTAAAGCACTGAGAAAATGTGCCGCACTAAAGGGACGATAAAGGCGTACTTTAAGAACGCCGACTTTTTCGCCTCTGGCATTAAGATAATTTACAGTCTCCTGCACTGTCTCCCCGCCAGAACCCATAATCACTACAACACGATCGGCGTCAGCTGCACCAACGTAGTCAAATAGGCGATATTTTCGTCCGGTTAGCGCACCGACCTGCTGCATCACAGCCTCGACAATTTGTGGCGTCGCTGTGTAGTAATTGTTGCTGGCTTCGCGACCTTGAAAGTAGATGTCTGGATTTTGGGCCGTGCCGCGTTGCACAGGATGCTCGGGGTTCTGTGCACGGCTCCTAAAGTCTCGCACTGCGTCCATGTCCACGAGCTTGTACATATCGCTGTAATCTATCTCTTCGATCTTCTGAATTTCATGCGAAGTACGGAAACCATCGAAGAAATGCAAGAAGGGAATCTTGCTCTTTAAGGTCGCCAGATGTGCCACCAAGGCTAGGTCCATGGCTTCTTGAACCGACTCAGAGGCCAGCATGGCAAAGCCTGTTTGGCGCGTGGCGTAAACGTCTGAGTGGTCGCCGAAAATGGACAAAGCATGTGTAGCTAGAGCACGTGCCGAGACATGAAAGACAGTTGGCCAAAGTTCTCCAGCGATCTTGTACATATTGGGAATCATGAGCAGCAGACCTTGCGAGGCCGTAAAGGTAGTGGTTAGCGCACCGGCTGCAATTGCGCCGTGAACAGCTCCTGCGGCACCCGCCTCTGACTGTAGTTCCGTAACCCTTAGAGTCTGTCCCCACATATTTTTGCGGCCGTAAGCCGCCCATTCATCTGCAACTTCCCCCATATTTGATGATGGCGTAATGGGATAAATGGCTGCAACATCGCTAAAGGCGTAAGCAACGTGTGCTGCGGCGGTGTTTCCGTCAATGGTGACTTTACGTTTTTGCATGTTTTTCACCTTTCCTTTTTCGCATGATGTCGTACTGTATACAGTATAACTGAAGTTGGCGCACAAGTCTGCCCTACAACTTACCGTCGTAGAAAATAATTAGCCTAGCTAATTACCAAAGTAATTAGCCTATAACAATATTTACTAAGCTACCTTTCACGACAATTACTTTACGCACTGTAGCCCCCGTGAGAAACGGCAAAACCTTCTCCGCTTGCATAGCCATGGCCTTGACGGTCTCCTCATCAGCATCGCTCGGTACCTCTACTTTGTCGCGGAGACGGCCATTAACTTGCACCGCCAGCTCCACAACTTCCCTGACTAAGGCCGAGGGGTCACATTGCGGCCAGGGCTCGTTGTGAACCGATGTTACATGCCCTAAATCTGCCCAGAGCTCTTCTGCCAAGTGTGGGGCAAATGGGGCGAGCAAGCGCACAAAAGTCCCTACCACCTCGCGCACGAAAGTGGCATTGTGAGTAGGCGCCTCGGCGTCATAGCGATATAGTGCGTTCGTTAACTCCATGAGGCGTGAAACGCAGGTGTTAAAGCCGAAATCAACGACATCATTGGTTATGCCTTGAATAGCGCGGTGTAAGGCGTAATTTAGTTCTTTTTCATGCCTGCCTAGGGGCTGCGATTTAGAACCTTGGTACTCCCCCGCCCTTTCGACGACTCGCTCCACCCTCTCCACATAACGGGTTATGGCCTTGATGCCATTGTCGTCCCAGGGACCACCTTCAAGGTAGTTAAAGCCGAAAAGCAGGTACAACCTAAAGACATCACCACCGAACTTCTCAATATATGGATCCGGAGAAACCACGTTGCCCTTAGATTTACTCATTTTTTCTCCATCAGCTCCGAGTATGATACCCTGGTGCACCAGAGATTTAAAGGGCTCGGTAAAGCTCACATAGCCCATGTCCTTAAGTGCCATGACGATGAATCGAGCATAGAGCAGATGCATTACGGCATGCTCAGGGCCGCCCACGTACATGTCGACAGGGAGCATTTTGTTAATCCACAGAGGGTTCCACGCTTCGTTTTCGTTATTGTTGTCGGGATAACGTAGGAAGTACCAAGACGAGTCGACAAAGGTGTCCAAGGTATCGGTTTCTCTTTTTGCTTTTTCGCCGCACTTAGGACATGTCGTGCTCCAGAACTCCTCAGATTTCGCCAGAGGAGATTGCCCGTCAGGTGAAAAATCTACGTCATATGGTAGCAAAACCGGCAACTCGCTGGTTGGGACCGGCACGGTGCCACAGCACTCACAGTAGACTATCGGTATGGGCGCACCCCAGTACCTTTGACGGGAGACAAGCCAGTCTCGCAAGCGATAGGTCGTGGTATGGCGGGCTTTACTCCCCTGCGCCTGCAACGCATCGACAATTGTCTGGCGCGCGACTTCCGAAGTTAACCCTGTGAAAATGCCGCTATTGACCAAGATACCGTCGTCGACAAAAGGTAGCTCCTCCTCGGTGTGCGAAGTCGGTCCACTGATGACTCGCCTAATCGGCAAACCAAAGGCCCTGGCGAAGTCATAGTCTCTGGTATCGTGTCCTGGCACTGCCATCACGGCACCAGTGCCATAGCTAGCGAGCACATAGTCGGCCGTCCATACGGCAAGGCGCTCTGCCGTCACGGGGTGCAGCACATAGGCGCCAGTAAAGAAGCCGGTCTTATCCTTGGTGGTGGAGAGGCGATCTATTTCACTCTGTTTCTTGGTCATTTCCTGATAGTTCACTACTTCCGCCAGGCAATCAGCAGTGGTGATTTTGTCGAGAAGTGGGTGCTCTGGGGCGATCACAACATAAGTACAACCGAGCAAAGTGTCCGCGCGGGTGGTAAAAACCTCTACTGCCTCACCGCTATTCTCTAAATTAAAGACGAGGGTAGCACCATGGCTCTTACCGATCCAGTTTCTTTGCATCGCCTTCGTTTTATCGGGCCAGTTAATGTGTGCATGACCTGCTAAGAGCTCTTCGGCATAGGCCGTGATCTTAAAGAACCACTGCGTCAGGTTTCTCTTAGTAACCTCCATGCTGCAACGCTCACATACACCATGCTCCACCTGCTCATTAGCCAAAGAGGTATTGCAACTAGGACACCAATTGACCGGCGCTTCCTTGCGGTACGCTAGCCCATGCTCGAAGAGTTTAAGAAACAACCATTGCGTCCACTTGTAGTAGCTAGGGTCGCAAGTAACTACCTCGTAGTCCCAGTCAAAAGAGGCTCCCATGGCGCGTAGCTGCCGCCGCATGGTATCGATGTTGCTCATAGTCGAGTCTTTTGGGTGTATACCCGTTTTAATGGCATAATTCTCAGCGGGCAAACCAAAGGCGTCAAAGCCCATGGGATGAAAAACTTCATGTCCTTGCATGCGTTTTACTCTCGCCCAAGAATCGGTTAGGCCAAAGTTCCACCAATGCCCCACATGCAACTTGGCTCCAGAGGGGTACGAGAACATCTCTAGGCAGTAGAGCTTCTTCTCAACCTTGCTGGGGTTAAACTTGTAGAGGTCGTTTTCATGCCACAAGGCTTGCCACTTGATGTCCGTGTGCTTACCGTACTTTGCCATGGTTCGCATCTCCTTTTCCTATAAAAAATAAGGCCTTTCATCTCAGCTAAGAGACGAAAGGCCTTGCTTCCGCGGTACCACTCTAATTGACGCCGAAGCGTCCACTCGTAGCAGGTAACGGTGCTACCCGGTTCCAACTCCAAGGTGAGAGGTAGGACGGAGCGCAACTGTCTCGCACCAGACGACAGCTCTCTTGTGCACTGCACACCCCACGATTCCTTATCACCGTTGTTGTTAGAATACTAGCATGCCCTGCTGCCCATGTCAACTCGCTAATTGTTGTCGAGACCGAGGGCGTCCTTAGGACAGGCCACGACACAAAGTCCGCAGCCCTTGCAGCGAGCGTCATTGACTAGAACCTTTTTCGACTCAGGAAGAAAGGCGATAACATTAGCTTCTGGGCAAACAAAAATACACATTTTGCATCCGATGCACTTCTCTTTATCTAGCTTAACAGCCACATACATAGTGTTACGGCCTCCTTTTAGACGCTAACTGCGCTGGGAATCATAAACTCATATACGGCGCTTCCGCCTCGTTCGACGATTTCCATGTTCTTTTCCACCAATTGCTCTAGCTTGCCGAACTTGCTCTTTACCACATCATCTAGAGCTGCGGTAGTAGCCGAGGCGACAAATTTGCCGCCACCAAAACGCTCAGCAATAGAATCTCTAACGGCAGTTACGGTCACTAGATCAGGTGCGATGGCCATTAATCCACCTAGCATGGCGATGTTAGTCGACAGTTCAGTGCCGGCAACCTCTAAGGCTACTTTGGTAGCAGGTACGTAGAACACCCGAGCATTGAGCTCCACTAACTTGGCAATTTCTTCTTCGCTGAGCGGCAGAATTTCGTCAGAATTAATGAGCATGATACCGCCTGGCTGCAGTCCGTCAAAGAACGGCATGGTGTAACACTTGCCCATGGTAATGACGTGGGGGTGGAAAACCATAATGATGTTAGGGAATAACACTTCGCCTCGTTCATGTATGGCACCGTCTGAGATGCGCACATAACTCTCTGCAGGGGCTAAACGCTTTTCCGCGCCGAAGAAGGGATTGACGATACTTGTTAAGCCGTCTCGCGTCGCGGCAGCGCCCAAAATATGAGCCGCCGTCACAACACCTTGTCCACCCAAGCCGGACATGCGAAGATTTACTTTCTTTGCCACTACTTGCTCCCCCCTTCGAGCTTGTCTAGCATCTCTTGGGCCGCGGGAGTGATATATTCCCGTTGCTTAAATACGCCGTCCTTCTCAAGCTTCTTGATGCGCGAGATGGTGTCATTATTCTTGAACTTGTAGTTAGTGGGGCAAGGCGTTAGCACTTGAACGTAGGTGGGGCCCACCTCGCGCGCTAAAATGATCGCCCGACGAATCATTTTCTCCATTTTGCGAGGTTGCGATGGCGAACATACAGCCACATAGACGCAACCTGCTTCTCTAGCAAGCTCCGGCATCGAAATCTTGGGGAAATTTTTCCCCTTAGGCGCCATGTAGAGTACCGCGCCTTCTTGGGACATACCGCTCTCTTGACCACCGGTATTGGCGTAGGCTTCATTATCTAGCATGATGGTGGTGATGTTCTCGCGGCGGAACCAAGAGTGCATGACCATGTCGAGACCAATGTCGGCAGTCGCACCATCTCCAGCGACAACCACAACATCTTTAACTTTGTCGGGAAAACGCAGTTTCAGGGCGCGCTTTAGTCCAGAGGCAACCGAGTTCTGGTTGCCAAACAAGGAGTGAATGTTTTGCACTGCGGCCTGTGGGAACACAAGCGAGCTACAGCCAGTTGAGCCTACCACAATTGTGTCCTCGGGAGCCGGCAAAGAGGCCAGAAAAATACGCAGCGCTAGGGCTAAACCACAGCCAGCACATAGGGGATGCTCTTCCAGGAGCTCTTTAAATGTGCCAAGTTCAGCGACGCCCACATCTCTGCCATAAGGACCGTTAGCGATTAGTTCCCGGTACTCAGCCGGGATGATATCGGCAAAAGCCGGGGACATAGTTAGGATCTTCTTAGTCATGCCCAGCACCTCCTGATTTCTGCCAAAATGCTCTGTGCTGGCATAGTCATCCCACCGTAAACGCGGGGGGCACCGATCACTTTGGCGTTGTCATCGATAATCGACTTAATCTCGCGTGCGAGCCAGCCAACGCGGTTAAATTCCGGCACGATAACAGCCTTAGCTTTCTTGGTTAAGGTGCGGATTTCTTCCGTGGGGAAGGGTCTAACACATTTTACTTTAATCAAGCCAACGCTAAGACCCTCTTGCTTGGCCAACTGTATGGCCTCGCGAGAGATGGAGACAGCTGTACCCGAAGTAACGATCAAAACGTCAGCATCGGCATTTTCAACCTCTACCAAGCCACCGAGGTAGTTGGAAATAGAGGGACGGGCACGCTCTGCGGCAGCCATAACTTCTTGCTGCCATGAAGCGTGAGCGGCGTAGCTAACGAAATTACTCTTCATGACAAAGGGATCACGCATTTGACGGAAGGGCACGTTCTCCATGTCCATTACCGGCACGGGAGCGCTGTATGGGTTGTAAGGTGGTAACTTCATGTCTACTGGGGCGACTTCTATCGTTTCACGCGTATGCGTGACGAAGAAGCCGTCGGCAAAAACGCCTACCGGAATATGAACCTCAGTCTGTTCAGCTATAGGGAAGGCTTTAAGGAGAAAATCATGCAGGTCTTGTGCATTCTCAGCGTGTAGCATGATAATGCCGGTATCTAGTAAGTAGGACATTTCAATGGTGTCAGGCTGAATAGTCAAAGGAGAATTGACCCCACGGGTCATAAAGGCACACACGATCGGTAGCCTAGCACCTGACCAGGTGGAGAACAACTCGAAAGCACGCAGCGTACCCGGGCCACCCGTAGCTGTGAAAACACGCACGCCACCCATCGCAGCGCCAGCCACGGCTGACATTACGGCAAACTCGTTCTCGCCGCGGAAATACTCACGGATGTAACCTTCTTTGTAGATGTCCCCTACTAGGTGCATGCTCTCGGACTGAGGAGTGATCGGGTACGAGATAGCCATATCCACATTCGCACGCTTAATAGCTTCCCTGACGGCCTCACTTCCGGTGATAAACACAGGTTCGCGTTTGGCCTCGAAAAAGAGATGTTCCGGACTAACTACCCTCTGCAAACTACTTACCCCCTTCGGCCATCTGCCGTTTCTTCTCCTTAACAATAACCGTCAACTCTTGTATTTTGGCTAAGTTGACATCCCGCAGGCTAATCATGGCGTCCTCGTGCCCCGCTTCGCCGCAGAGAGCGATAGTGTAGCAGCTGGTGCCGCCACGAATAATCTTGAGGGCGACATTGGCATAATGACAGTGCACGCCAACGAATACGCATACGTCGATTTTGTTGTGCCAAATAGTTAGGTTAGGATGGTTAGGGTTAATTTCGATGGCGGGATTGATCATGGGGTACTTGGGGCGATAGTCGGGCATGGGGATTACTCCTGCGCCGACGGCCTCGGCCAGTTCACGCACGGCTTGGGCTCTTTCCGCCACCCCATCTTTCCATGCCCATAATAATAGAGGCCCTGGGAAGAAGAATGGTCTTTTAGCGGAGAGGAGTTTCTCGGCAATCTTGTGCAGTGCCTCGTTATCAGACACGATTTTGCCTTCTACTAAGGCATCACCTTTGCTGGGGAGCTCGACCCCCATCACCGCTGCCGCCGGTGGCAAGTAGCCTTCCGGTCCGGCTAAAACTTGGTACTCTTGAGTCATCTAGTACTACCTCCTTTACTCTCATCCATCACTACATGAGAACTAATGTGGTTGTGCCATGCAATCGTGTTGTCAGAATGCACTCGAAGTAATCATAATTTATTGCCTGATATTTGTCTAGATTGCTTCGTGAATATTATATCACAAAGAAGTGCCCGCAATTTTGCGGACACCCCAGTAACTGTTATGGAATCTAAGCCAAAGATAGGCTAGCGCACTGTAGAATAGGGGTCTGCGACATCCCAGGCCTCAAAACGGGTAGTTGGTTCTTCGTTTTCAACTAACGGGTCATTATGGTAATTCCATCTCCCTAAGGTTTCGGGAAACAAGCATGCATAAGCCTCGTGATCTGGGCCATAGGCTGTACAAGGGTCCGCCAAGAACGCATCGTGGTGTGCTCTAACATTTCTACGTCTGTCCAAAGTCTCGCCCGCCCTTCTTGTCTCTGTAACATTAGCATGCGCGAAAAGGCGGCAACTATGTGTGGTTAACGGGTCGGTAAGTATAGGCGCTGCCCTGGTTGTATGAGCACTGATTTGTGGAGCTCATTCAACTTGCGCAGGCGAAACACATACTGGCGTAAGTCTGTATTGGTCGGTGCGAAGCGTTCGGCGAGACCCCACAAGGTATCGCCCCTTTCGACGACATAAACTTCTGGTGCCGTTTTATCGGCAGCCCGTGTAGGGCTCACGAAAAAAATCACAGCTAGGATGATTAAGACACAACCAGCCAAGGAGAGAATTTTAAACACCATCGCACCTCCGAACATTTGTTCTTAGGTACAAGTGTACAATCATATGTTCGCCTTTGTCAATAGGAAACCAAACTAGTGTTTGACCCGTCTGCCATAGTTGTGCTATAATTTTGCCAACATATCTGAGGGGGCGGAGTTGCGTTGAAGAATGGTTTGACGAAGCGTCAGCTGGCGATATTAGAGTTTATCAAGCAGGAAGTCCGCATTAAGGGATACCCGCCTTCGGTCAGAGAGATAGCCCTAGCAGTTGGTTTAAGCTCTAGTGCCACTGCCCATAGTCACTTGGCCCGCCTCGAGGAAAAGGGCTACATACGCCGCGACCCTACAAAGCCGCGCGCTATAGAAGTATTAGACGGGGCTCCTTTCGTCGCTCCCCCGGCCCACACCGTATCTTTGCCCATTATGGGCCGAGTTACTGCGGGCCAACCCATACTGGCAGTAGAGAACATCGAAGATTATCTTGACATCTCTACGCACTTGACCCCATCGGGTGAGATTTTCGTCCTCAACATCGAGGGCGACTCTATGATCGAGGCAGGCATACATAATGGCGACATGGTACTAGTGCGCAAACAAAACACTGCTCAAAATGGAGATGTAGTAGTTGCCCTTCTAGGAGAAGAGGCCACCGTCAAAACCTACTACCGCGAACCGGCCCGCATACGCCTCCAACCCGAGAATCGCACTATGGCCCCTATCTACAGTACCGAGGTCATCGTGCTTGGCAAGGTAGTAGGGTTGTACAGACTATTTTAGATACATCGCCAAAAAGGCTGCCTTGCATTTTGCAGGGCAGCCTTTTTGTCACAACTACTTATCAACTGACTTGTGCTGCTGCTCTGTCTTCGCCCTAGCGGCAGCCAAACGAGCTACAGGCACGCGAAAAGGCGAACAACTTACGTAGTCTAGGCCTAGTTCATGGCAGAAGGCGATGCTAGTCGGCTCTCCGCCATGTTCGCCGCAAATGCCCACCTTGAGACCTAGGTTTGCTCCGCGCCCCTCTCTAAAAGCCATGCGCATCAATTGTCCTACGCCTAGAACATCGAGAACTGCAAAAGGATTATGCTCTAGCACATCCTGCGCGATATACGCCGGCAGAAACTTGCCCTCCGCATCGTCGCGGCTAAAGCCAAAAGTCATCTGGGTAAGGTCATTGGTACCAAAGGAGAAGAAATCGGCATGCTTGGCGATTTCTCGAGCCAAGAGACAAGCCCTAGGCACTTCAATCATACTGCCTATAGGGACGACACCCGGTGCTAAAGGCGCTGCAAAAACCTCTTTCCACTTTGTTTCGGCCAGCCGCCTCATCAACACCAGCTCACGATGATCGGCCACTAGGGGAATCATTATTTCCGGCTGGGGTCTAAACCCTTCTCTGAGGAGGTCAGCTGTGGCCAGAGCAATGGCTTCAACTTGCATGGCATAGATACTTGGCACCGTTATACCGAGGCGGCAGCCACGGTGTCCAAGCATGGGGTTAGTTTCATGCAGGCGATCTACGGCCCTTAAGGCCCTTTCGGCACGAACACGGGTGCCATGGTCACTCGCTCGGGCGATTTGCTCCTTCAACTCCTCGCGGCTAGGCAAGAACTCATGCAAGGGAGGGTCGAGAAGGCGTATCGTCACTGGGTACCCGTCCATGGCCTTTAAAATACCGTAGAAGTCACTGCGTTGCATGGGCAAAAGCTTCTGCAATAGAGCTTCCCTGTCTTCTTCGTGTTCAGCCATAATCATGGCCTGCACAATTGGTAGCCGCTCCGCTTCCATGAACATATGCTCAGTGCGACAAAGACCGATGCCTTGTGCCCCAAAGCGGCGCGCGAGTGTGGCGTCTTTTGGATTGTCGGCATTAGCCCTCACCTTTAGAGCGGCCTCACTATCGGCAATCTCGAGCAAGCGCCAAAAATCATCGCTCAGTTCAGGCTCCACGAGGGGCACCTCCCCTAAAAACACTTTACCTGTCGTGCCATCGAGAGACAAAGTACTACCTTCTTTAAGAACATGTTCTCCGACGGTCACAGTCCCTTGCGAAAAATCGAAGGAGAGCGCATCAGCACCGCACACGCAAGGCTTGCCCATGCCACGCGCTACGACAGCCGCATGGCTGGTCATGCCGCCACGGCTGGTCAAAATGCCCTGACTCGCGATTATACCCTGTATATCATCTGGTGAGGTCTCTGGCCTTACCAGGAGCACTTTGTACCCGTTCTTAGTAAAGCGCAGAGCTGCTTCGTTACTATAGGCGATGACCCCGCAGGCCGCGCCAGGGGATGCTGGTAATCCAGAGGTTAGGACACTCGGTTTCTGTGCATAATCGATGCTGCGGTGTAGCATCTGCTCAATCTGTTCTGGTGTCACTCTTGACAAAAGCATGGCTCGGTCAATTTTTTGGTTATCAAACATTTCTATGGCGATACTAAGAGCTGCCCTAGGACTTCGCTTGCCCACCCTAGTTTGTAGAAGGTAGAGCTGGCCTTCTTCCACTGTGAATTCTATGTCTTGCATGTCGCCATAGTGATCTTCTAAAAGCTCGGCAGTTGCCACAAGTGCCTTGTAGGCGTTAGGCGCAAGTCGCTCCAACGCGGTTATATCTTCTGGTGTTCGAGTACCTGAAACTACATCCTCTCCCTGAGCGCGTGCCAGAAACTCGCCAAAGAGCCGCTTTTCACCTGTCGACGGGTTGCGCGTAAAACACACACCCGTGCCAGAATTGGCCCCTAAGTTGCCAAAAACCATGGCCTGTACTGTCACCGCTGTTCCCAAGGAGTCTGGAATATGGTGTAGGCGGCGGTATACTTTCGCCCGCTCATTTTGCCAACTGGCAAAGACCGCGCTGACCGCCTGTAAGAGAGCCTCCTTTGGCGAATCAGGAAAGGGCCTGCCAGTATGCGCCTTTACTAGACGCAAGTACTGCGTGATTAGCTTTCTCAGGGCTTCTACGGGGAGATCGCGGTCGTATTTGATTTTTTCTGCAAAAAGCAGTTCCTCCATAGCGTCAGAAAAAGCAGAGTGCGGTACCTGCAGAACAATTTCACTAAATTTTTCTATGTAGCGGCGATAACAATCCAGAGCAAATCGCAGCGACGTTACCTCGGCCAAACCCGCTGTGACATCGGCACTAATCCCTAAATTAAGAATGGTATCCATCATGCCCGGCATAGAGTATTCTGCCCCTGACCGTACCGACAGGAGTAAGGGATTATGTGGGTCACCGAAACGCTTGCCCGTAGCAGTCTCTAAGGTGACTATCGCCACCTGCAAGTCATCCAGCAACCCCTGCGTTAGCTCGCCCTGAAGATAGTACTCGCGACAAGCCGCAGTAGTGATGGTAAAGCCAGGCGGAACAGGCAAGCCAATGCGCGTCATTTCAGCGAGACCAGCACCTTTTCCACCGAGGACAGCCCTCATATCCTTGCTGCCCTCACCAAAAAAATACATTCTCTTCTCTTCCACCTAGTCATCCCCTCTTCCCCATTGATTCTAGTAGAGCAAGGCCTCGAGTGCTTCACACAAGGCTACTTTCACATGTCCATAACTTAATGCACCTTGCACATAGGCTGTATATGGTTCGCGCAGGGGCGCATCAGCGGATAACTCACTAGATGCCCCTAAGACGAAGGTGCCTGCGGCCATAATGACTGCGCTTTCATAACCAGGCAATTTACCGGGCTCCGGCACAACATGCGAATCTATAGGTGAGGCTCGCTGAATAGCTTGACAGAACTTAATAAGACGTGCCCTGTCGTTAATTTTTATGGCTTGAATGATGTCACCGCGCTGTGCATCCGGTAAGGGCGAGGTTTCTAAGCCTAGCAAAGTTCCGGCCTGTGCCAAGAGAACCGCCCCCTTCAGTGCATACTCAACCACCGCTGGCGCGAGAAAAAGACCTTGCAAGAAGCCACGATTATACATGGTGGAAGCACCGAGCTCGCCAGTTAAACCCGGAGCGTACAGTCTTTCCGTAGCCAAGCTGACGTGCTCCTCATTGCCGACAATGTAGCCCCCACAAAGGGCCAGCCCGCCCCCCGGATTCTTAATAAGTGAGCCTACAGTGAGATCGGCCCCCACTTCACCCGGCTCGCTGACATCGACAAACTCACCATAGCAGTTGTCCACCAGACAAACAATATGCTTACTATATCCTTTCGCTACAGCGATGATTTCCTCAATTTCACTGAGCGCTAAAGCGGGACGCCACTCGTAGCCTCTGCTTCTCTGGATGTGCACTAACTTGGTACGCGGCGTCAGAGCCTGTCTGAGGGCCACTAGGTCTACTCCACCCTGCTCGAGGCGCGGTACAACCTTAGCCGAAACGCCCCAGGCCGCCAGCGAGCTTTGTGCCGCATCTTTCAGTCCAATCACTCCATGCAGGGTGTCATAGGGTACGCCGGTGGCCACAACTACCTCGTCATTAGGTCTGAGCACGCCGAACATAGCACAGGCCAGAGCATGGGTCCCAGAGGCAAACTGCCCTCGCACGAGTGCTTTCTGGCCGAAAAATATCTTGGCGTAGAGCTCTTCGATCACGGCGCGACCGGCGTCTCCGTACCCATAGCCAGTGGAACCTTGCAGATGAAAATCTGCCACCCTTGCTTCACGAAAGGCCTGTAAAACTCGTCGCTGATTGATGAAACTACGGCTTTCAATAGCCGAGAAAGCCTGAGCGGACATTTCTTCAGCTTGCGCAATAATGCTCTCTACCTGATTCATGTCCTCTTGAGTTCTCCCCTAATTTTATTGCCATACTTCGGCACGACGTCGACGACTATTTCGGTGCCAGCTTCGGTATAACTGACCGAGTGCACCGTACCCTGCTCATGGAGAAGGGTCAGTAGGTCGCCCCGCTCAAATGGAATCTGGAAGGTATAGCGCTGCGGTTGATCAACTAGCGCCTCGGTAATGGCGGCGATGAGGGCGGCAAGATTCGTCTTCTCGGCCGCAGAAACAGGTACACATGTGCCTCGCGCCGTAATTAGCGGTGCATGTGTGAGCTTGTCCATCTTGTTAAGGGCTATAATCGTGGGTTTCTCCAAAGAGTCGAGTTCTCCTAGTACAGTCTCTACCGTCCGTGCCTGTTCTTCTGCCTCGGGGTGTGAGGCATCGACAACATGCACTAGCACATCAGCGTACCTTACTTCCTCGAGAGTAGCTCTAAAGGCTGTAACTAGTTGG
The DNA here is from genome assembly GCA_018333655.1 of Bacillota bacterium. Classification (NCBI taxonomy): domain Bacteria; kingdom Bacillati; phylum Bacillota; species Bacillota bacterium. The sequence continues at coordinate 184,869 of JAGXTJ010000044.1, forward strand.
TGCGGTAGCTTGCGCACAAAACCTACGGTATCTACTAGCATCACCTTGCTGTTATTTGGCAATACTAGCTCCCTGGCGGTGGGGTCAAGGGTCGCGAACAGCTTGCTCTCGGCAACTGCTCCACCTGCAGTCAGAGCGTTCAACAGACTGCTCTTACCAGCATTAGTGTAGCCTACTAAAGCCACCGTTGGCACACCACGCACGGCCCTATCACTTCTTTGCAGCCGTCGGTGTTTAGCCAGATCATCTATTTCTCGTCGCAAGTCCGCCATGCGCGTCTTGATGCGGCGGCGATCGTATTCTAGCTTGGTCTCCCCTGGCCCCCGCGTCCTGAGACCGCCGGCAGAGGCACCTAAATTAGACATTTCAATGCCCTTGCCTTTAAGGCGCGGTAAATTGTAGGCGAGCATGGCCGCCTCCACCTGCAACTTGCCCTCGGCGGTCTTGGCTCTTTGCGCGAAGATGTCTAGAATTAGCTGTGTCCGGTCAACCACCTTAAGTTCTAGCGCTTTTTCTAAATTTCTAAGCTGGGCTGGCGATAACTCGTCGTCGCAAATAGCGACATTGCAGTCTAGCGCCAGACATAGATTCTTAAGCTCTTCCACCTTCCCCCGCCCGAAGTAAGTCGCAGTATCGGGCTTCTCTCTTATTTGCGTAATTCTCCCCACAACCTCGACTCCCGCGGTATCCGCTAGGGCGACAAGTTCCTCGAGCAAGCCCTCGACTTGGCCCGAATGGGAGCGCGCAGTCACGAAGATGACAGCTCGCTCCTGAATGCTTTTTTCAACTATGTGCATATTCTCACCTCTTCATTATCACTGTTGTTCGTAGCAATATGAACTGCATCGCATGCTGGGCAGTGGCCGCGGCACAAAGCCTCTTGCCGCATGGCTAGTGGTGCGCGCAAGGCGCCGCAATTTTCGCCACGCATAAAACCCTGTCTATCACCAAAGACAAAGCCGAGAGCAAAACAAACGAGCCCCCAACCTATGATGTACAAGGTCGACACCACCTTTCCATAGCGAAAAGCACCGCATATGCAAACAATACCATACTTGCAAGTGCCCCATCAACAAGCAAGGCGAGGCCGACACATCCGCTGGCCACAACTACATTGATCAAGGGCCTCCCTTCGTCTAGCCAGTCATCCCATAGTTGAATGGCCGCCATGAGCGAGAGAGCCACAGCAGTGGTCGAAAAACCAGCGACAAGTATGCTAAAAGCAATGCTTAGAGTCCCTTCGCCGAGATTGCTCAGGCGAGACAAATAGATGGAGGTGTCTCTAAAGGCCATGCCCACGGCGTAGGCGGCTGCGAAAAGGCCAGTAGCGGTTGGTAGTTCGATAGCTGCCGCAGCCAAGAGGCTCCAGAAACCATAAACAGTGATGTCCCTCCCGTACCTGTGGCATAGATTAGGTCGGTTAGACAGAAGGTCGCTTTCTTCGTCTACATAGTCGTCCATTATCTTGACAGCCACCCCGGTTAGTAAGGCGGCGACGAAAAACGCGAGCAATTCATGGCAAACGGGCGATAACATTGCGCACCTCCCTAAACCCCGCCTTGCTTTGCGCTGACACAGGGAGCACCTTGTGGTTTGGCAGATGCAGCTTGATACGCAAAAGCCCTGCTCGTGCACTTTCCGCATCCATTTTATTGGCAATAAGGAGATATGTACCCCTGTTTTGCGAGAAGGCCGCGATCTGTCTCTCGAGTTCGGTGAAAACCGCCCTATCGTCTGGGGCCTTGCCTATAGCTGCCGCGTCTATGACATGCAGTAGATAGTCCGTTTTTTGCATTTCTTGCAGGGTCTGCACCAAGGAGCGGCGTATTTCTGCTTCTCTGTGGATTCCTTCCATAAGGCCTGTGCTGTCAACTAATTTTATCACGCGCCGTCCCTTCCCTTGCGGGATTTGCAGGGACATACTCTGGAGGCAGCGAGTCTTGTGAGGTGCTGGGCCAATAAGCTCTTGACGAGCCTGAGCCAGACTGTAGCTCTGTTTTGTGGAGAACCCGTCTGGGTAGGCGAAGGTCACTTCTACTTTGTCTAGCCCTAGTGTCTCCGCAAAAGTAAGGGCAAAAGCAGTCTTGCCCACATTAGTTTGTCCGACAATGAGGTAAGTCTTCATCCTGCCCCACCACTTTCCTTGTCCTGCTGTGCCCGCTAACATAGTTTATGCGGCCATCTTCAAGCATCATGTCACCGTACATGCTATACTAGACTAAAGATTCTCCAAAGGGGACGACAACGATGAAAAATCTCAAGGGGATGCTTATTAAGCAATTAGTCGACGTCGGCGCACAGCAGCAGCCGCGCTGGATGGCCAAGACCTTAGATGACAAGCATGTTCTGATTAAGTATGAGTACGGCACTCTCACCGTCACTATCGAGGACTCGCCCGCAAGTTTTGTGGCTGATATGAAGACTGCCGATCGGGCCACCTTGACTACAGAGGTAATGTTGCTGGTCACGGGCCTCGCGGTAGTATGAGCCCTAGCAATTAAGAGGAAGAAGAGTGTAGTTACTCTTCTTCCTCTTTGATGTCTTGCGGCAGAATGAGCATAAGTTCGTCGCGCGAAGATCGTTCTCGCTTAAAAAGCGGCAAGGCCTGCTTGCATATACCACGCTCTATGAGATTGCGCACTAGGCGAGCGTTGCCGAAGTTCTCACGGTCGCTGTGCAAGCGCTGCGACAAGATGACCACCAGGTTATCTTTATGGTCTTCCATGCTTTTAACTAAGGTATCTATCGCTTCCTTGCCAAAGTATGCCCTATACCCCTTTTGCTGGACAACCAGAATCCGTGCTATGCTTGTATCAGAAGGGGAGAAATAAATGAAGAAGAAACACTACAACGCAGAATACAAGCAACAGGCCGTTTACAGAGTCA
>JAGXTJ010000045.1 GCA_018333655.1 Bacillota bacterium
TGACACGGTCTCCAGTGGAAAGACGAAGCTTGGAACGGATATCCTTTGGGAGCGTAATTTGGCCTTTGGCCATTACCTTGGCGTTATCAACTATAGGGGCGCTCATGCTAAAACCTCCTTGAATTTTGAAAAGTAGGATAATCCCTATTTACCCTACCATTAGTATATGCCAAACAGCGTTAAAATACAATTGCTTTTGAAAATTTTGCAGGGGAGGTGTGCTGCGTGACAGATTTCGGCCTACGGATAGGCGTAGAAGGCCAAAAGGAATTCAAGACCGCCATGCAGGATATCAACCGCTCTTTTAAGGTCCTAGGCAGCGAAATGGAGCTTGTTTCTGCCCAGTTTGGCAAAAACGACAAGTCAGTCGAGGCTTTGACCGCGCGAAAAGAAGTGCTTGGCAAAGAGATTGACGAGCAGAGGAAAAAGACGGATGTCCTCCGCGCCGCCCTATTAAACGCCGCCGCCTCCTTTGGCGAAAATGACAAGCGCACACAAGAATGGCAAATACAACTAAATAAGGCAAACGCCGCGCTCCTTAACATGGAGCGTGAGCTAAGCGACACAAGTAATGCCCTAGAAGATGCCGCAAAAGAAACAAACGACTTAGAAACACAAACAGAACAGCTTGGCGACGAGCTTGACAGAACGGGCAAAGACGCGGATGAGGCCGGCTCTAAGTTTGACAGATTGAGAGGCACACTGCAAAACGTGGGCATAGCGATGGGCGCTGCATTTGTTGCCGTTGGCGTTGCCGCTGCGGCTGCAGGCAGGGCGCTTGCCGGCATGTCCGTAGGCGCTGCAACGTATGCCGATGAAATACTTACCGCAGCCACAGTCACCGGGATGAGCACAGACGCGCTGCAGGCATACAGATATGCTGCCGAGCTTGTGGACGTGCCGCTTGAAACGCTGACCGGCAGCATGGCAAGAAACGTGCGTGCGATGGATGCGGCCCGCAGAGGGTCGAAATTACAAGCCGGGGCGTACAAGGAGCTTGGCGTCTCTGTGACTGATGCGGGCGGCAATCTCCGTGACGCAGAAACGGTCTACTGGGAAACTATTGATGCGCTGGGGCGCATAAAAGATGAGACGGAACGCAGCGCTCTCTCTATGCAGATCTTTGGCAAATCGGCACTTGATCTTAATCCGCTTATTGCCCAGGGCTCTGCGGGTATTGCAGAATTAACCGAAGAAGCCCGGCAGATGGGCGCTGTGATGAGCGAGGATGCGCTCTTAGATCTTGGCGCATTTGACGATACAGTGCAGCGCCTTAGGGCTGGTGCCGGAGCCGCAAGAAACGCTCTTGGCATGGTACTCTTGCCGCAGTTGCAAGTGCTCGCGGGTGATGGCGTGGGGCTGCTTGGCGAGTTTACGCGAGGACTAAACGAGGCGGGCGGCGACTGGACGAGAATCAGCGAAGTCGTCGGCGACACAGTAGGCGGCATTGTGGATACCATCATGAAAACCGTGCCTGATATCGTAGCTCTTGGCATGGATATAATCATGTCCATTGGCGGGGCGATTACAGATAACCTCTCAATACTTGTAGACGCCGCCTCCAAGATCATCATGACGCTGCTGGATGGTCTGGTCGCGGCTCTGCCCGGCCTGGCTGAGGGCGCGCTGCGGCTTGTGCTTGCACTGGCCGATGGCATTATCGACACCCTGCCGGCACTTGTGGAGGCGGCAGTAAAAATGGTGGTCACGCTTGCCGGCGGCATTGGTGACGCGCTGCCGCGACTTATTCCGGCGATTGTCGAGGCAGTTGGCCTCATCGCGCGCATTCTGCTAGAGAACTTGCCGCTTGTGCTGGACGCAGCGCTGCAGATTATTCTCGGCTTGGCGCAAGGGCTAGTGACAGCACTGCCCGTGCTTGTAGCTGCGCTGCCAAAAATTATAGATGCTATCATTTCGTTTCTTATCGTCGCAACCCCGCAGATTATCGAAGCCGGCATTCTGCTTTTTGTCGCGCTTGTGGAGGCGCTGCCTGAGATAATTGTCGCTACTTTAGCGGCAGTCCCGCAGATCATCGCGGCGCTTGTGGGCGGCTTTGTCGGCAGCGCTCCGCAGCTTGCCCAAGCTGGCGTGCGGGTATTTGGCTCTTTAACTCGGGACTTGCCAAAGATTATTGCAAGTATTCTCTCTGCTGTGCCCCTCATAATCTCAAGTATTGCTAATGCGTTCTCCGGCTCAACCTGGCAAATGGCGCGCGTGGGTGGCGACCTGATTAGAGGATTATGGCAGGGCATCTCTGATATGGGCGCATGGATCAGAAGGCAGATCGCAGGTTTTATGAACGGGATTGTAGGCAGCATCAAGAGTTTCTTTGGCATAAGGAGTCCGTCTTTACTCTTTGCCGGACTCGGCGGCGACATGGCGGCCGGCATCGGTGTAGGCTTTGAGCAGGCGATGTCACGCATCAGCGGCGATATGCAAAGAGCAGTGCCGGTTGGCTTTGCTGCGGAAAGTAAAAATGCGCAAATCGGACATGTGCACTCCGGCGAAATCACGATTAGAGGCGTGAATAACCAGGGCGAATTTATCGGCGCACTTGAACTGGTGATGGACGAGCTGCGCAAAAGCAACAGGAGGTGATGGCATGCCGGTTGGCATCTGGACGATTGATAATGATCTAATCACGCGTTACGTGAACACCCTCCGCCGCTTTGATGCGCGCCAGATCTGGCATACCACGCTTGACGGTTTGCCTCATGTAGAGACTATCGGCAACGCAACAGAGGTTATCGATGTTGAATTATGGGTGGACAAAAAAGGCAAAGAGATTATTGACCGGTGCCAGGCAAGAGGCGAGCCGGTCAATGTGAGCGACGGAACTGACATGTGGGTGGGGCTAATTGCAGAGGCACCAAGCTGGGAGAAAATTAGTAGAGTAAAGGGTATTTTTTCAGCCAAAATTTTAGTGAGATGCTTTCAGCCGGCAGTTTGAGGTGGTGAGTATGTGAGGCAGATTAGCGAGCAGCTTTTAGCCAAAATAAAGTCAAGGCAAAAAACCCTATATAACAATGCGCAGCCGGAGCTTAAAGCATATTTTAGCCGGGGCTTGACGACTGAATTATTCCTTGTGCATACACTCCAAAAAAGCGATACCCTTCAAGCTATAGATGTTACCGTCAAGCGCTTGACGGTAGGCACTGCCCCGAGGAAAGCGTATGCAGTTTGTGTGGATGACGGTGTGGCGGCTGTTAAATCAAAGCCACTGCCATATGATGAACTGACACCTTGGCTGGATGAATTTATGGCAGCAGCAAATGTCACCTCAGTAGGCATAGAGTTTGACGGGTATTGGGATAGAGACTGGAAGTCAAGACGCTTTGACTTTGTGACAGAAGATGTGCCGTGGATTTTCTACGTGCAGAGCGGCGCCCTATATGCCCGCTACTGGCAGGAGCCCCCGATTATGCTTGCCAGTGGCGTATCAAAAATAAGTACAATCA
>JAGXTJ010000046.1 GCA_018333655.1 Bacillota bacterium
TGACACGGTCTCCAGTGGAAAGACGAAGCTTGGAACGGATATCCTTTGGGAGCGTAATTTGGCCTTTGGCCATTACCTTGGCGTTATCAACTATAGGGGCGCTCATGCTAAAACCTCCTTGAATTTTAAAAAGTAGGACAATCCCTATTTACCCTACCATTAGTATATGCCAAACAGCGTTAAAATACAATTGCTTTTGAATATTTTGCAGGGGAGGTGCGGCATGTCAGATTTATCTTAGAACTCGGATTTACTATGCCGGCTGGGAGTTGGGAGGATAACAAAACTTATGGGATATTCAGATTTCGGCTTGCGCATAGGCGTAGAAGGCCAAAAGGAATTCAAGAACGCCATGCTGGATATCAACCGCTCCTTTAAAGTCCTAGGCAGCGAAATGGAGCTTGTGTCTGCCCAGTTTGGCAAAAACGACAAGTCAGTCGAGGCTTTGACCTCGCGAAAAGAAGTGCTTGGCAAAGAGATGGACGAACAGCGCAAGAAAACCGATGTCCTCCGCGCCGCACTTTTAAACGCCGCCGCCTCCTTTGGCGAAAACGACAAACGCACACAAGAGTGGCAGATCCAGCTAAATAAGGCAAACGCCGCGCTCATCGGCATGGAACGCGAGCTAAGCGACACAAGTAATGCCCTAGAAGATGCCGCAAAAGAAACAAACGACCTGGAGACACAAACGGAACAGCTGGGCGACGAGCTCGACAAAACGGGCAAAGACGCGGATGAGGCCGGCTCCAAGTTTAACAAACTGGGCGGCGTCCTAAAAGGCGTAGGTGTGGCGATGGGCGCTGCATTTGTGGCCGTTGGCGTTGCCGCTGCGGCTGCAGGCAGGGCGCTTGCCGGCATGTCCGTAGGCGCCGCAACGTATGCCGATGAGATACTTACCGCAGCCACAGTCACCGGGATGAGCACAGACGCGCTGCAGGCATACAGATATGCCGCCGAGCTTGTGGACGTGCCGCTTGAAACGCTGACCGGCAGCATGGCAAGAAACATACGCGCGATGGACGCGGCCCGCAGAGGGGCGAAATTACAAGCCGGGGCGTACAAGGAACTTGGCGTCTCTGTGACTGATGCCGGCGGCAATCTCCGTGACGCAGAAACGGTCTACTGGGAGACTATTGATGCGCTCGGGCGCATAAAAGATGAAACGGAGCGCAGCGCTCTCTCCATGCAGATCTTTGGCAAATCGGCGCTTGACCTTAATCCGCTTATCGCGCAGGGCTCTGCGGGCATCGCGGACTTAACCGAGGAAGCGCGGCAAATGGGCGCTGTGATGAGTGACGAGGCGCTTGCTAGTCTTGGCGCGTTTGACGATACGATGCAGCGCCTTACATCTGGTGCCGGAGCCGCAAGAAACGCTCTAGGCATGGTACTCCTGCCGCAGCTGCAAGTGCTCGCGGGTGATGGCGTGGGGCTGCTTGGCGAGTTTACGCGCGGACTAAACGAAGCTGGCGGCGACTGGACGAGAATCAGCGAAATTGTCGGTAATACAGTCGGTGGCATCGTGGATACCATCATGAAAACCGTGCCTGATATCGTAGCTCTTGGCATGGATATTATCATGTCCATTGGCAGCGCGATTACAGATAACCTCTCAATACTTGTAGACGCGGCCTCGCTGATCATCATGACGCTGCTCGACGGTTTGGTCGCGGCTCTGCCCGGGCTGGCTGAGGGCGCGCTACGGCTTGTGCTTGCTCTGGCTGATGGCATTATCGCCACCCTGCCGGTACTAATTGATGCGGCAGTCAAGATGATCGCCACCCTTGCCGGCGGCATTGGAGACGCGCTGCCGCGACTTATTCCGGCGATTGTGCAAGCTGTCGTCCTCATCGCGCGCACTCTGCTAGAGAACTTGCCGCTTGTACTGGACGCGGCGCTGCAGATTATTTTAGGCTTGGCGCGAGGGCTAGTGACCGCGCTGCCTGTGCTTGTGGCTGCGCTGCCAAAAATTATTGATGCTATCATTTCATTTCTCATCGTCGCAACCCCGCAGATAATCGAAGCTGGCATTCTGCTTCTTGTCGCGCTGGTTGCTGCTCTGCCGGAGATAATTGTCGCTGTTGCAGCGGCAATCCCGCAGATTATTGCAGCCCTTGTGGGCGGCTTTGTCGGCAGCTCTCCGCTGCTTGCCCAGGCAGGTGTGCGGGTGTTTGGCTCTTTAACTCGAGACTTGCCAAAGATTATTGCAAGCATTCTGTCTGCTGTGCCGCGCATAATCTCCGGCATTGCTGATGCGTTCTCCGGCTCGACGGGGCAAATGTCGCGCGTCGGCGGCGACCTGATTAGAGGCTTGTGGCAGGGCATATCTGACATGGGTGCATGGCTCAGAAGGCAGATTGCAGGCTTTATGGGCGGCATTGTAGGCGGCATCAAGAGTTTCTTTGGGATAAGGAGTCCGTCTTTGCTCTTTGCCGGGTTCGGCGGTGACATGGCAGCAGGCATCGGTGTAGGCTTTGAGCAGGCGATGTCACGCATCAGCGGCGATATGCAAAGGGCTGTGCCGGTTGGCTTTGCAGCGGAAAGCAAAAATGCGCAAATCGGACATGTGCACTCCGGCGAAATCACAATTAGAGGTGTGAATAACCAGGGCGAATTTATCGGCGCACTTGAACTGGTTATGGACGAGCTGCGCAAAAGCAACAGGAGGTGATGTTATGCCGGTTGGCATCTGGACGATTGATAATGATCTAATCACGCGCTACGTAAATACCCTCCGCCGCTTTGATGCGCGCCAGCTCTGGCATACCACGCTTGACGGTTTGCCACATGTAGAGACTATCGGCAACGCAACAGAAGTTATTGATGTTGAATTATGGGTGGACAAAAAAGGCAAAGAGATTATTGACAGGTGCCAGGCAAGAGGCGAGCCGGTCAACGTGAGCGACGGAACTGATACATGGGTGGGGCTAATTGCAGAGGCACCAAGCTGGGAGAAAACAAGTAAATTAAAGGGTATCTTTGCCGCTAAAATTTCAGTGAGATGCTTTCAGCCGGCAGTTTGAGGTGGTGAGTATGTGAGGCAGATTAGTCAGGAACTTTTAGAAAAGATAAAGTCAAGGCAAAAGACGCTATATAACAATGCCCAACCGGAGCTTAAAGCATATTTTAGCCGGGGCTTGACGACTGAACTTTTCCTTGTGCATACGCTCCAAAAAAGCGCTACGCTTCAAGCTATAGATGTTACCGTCAAGCGCTTGACGGTAGGCACTGCCCCGACGAAAGCTTATGCAGTTTGCGTGGATGACGGTGTGGCGGCTGTTAAATCAAAAGCACTACCATACGATGAACTGACACCTTGGCTGGATGAATTTATGGCAGCAGCAAATGTCACATCAGTAGGCATAGAGTTTGACGGGTATTGGGATAGAGACTTTAAGTCAAGGCGCTTTGACTTTGTGACAGAAGATGTGCCGTGGATTTTCTACGTGCAGAGCGGCGCCCTATATGCCCGCTACTGGCAGGAGCCCCCGATTATGCTTGCCAGTGGCGTATCAAAAATAAGTACAATCA